>DAOWID010000117.1 GCA_030641115.1 Planctomycetota bacterium
ACTGATTAACACTGATGAACACTGATTTTTTGGGCCACAGAGGCCACAGAGGACACAGAGAAATAATCAATTACCAATGGGTCTGGTCTAAAAAGCCACGAATTAACACGAATGGCCACGAAATAAAAAACCGTAGCCGCAAAAACGCACAAAAAGAGAAGAAATTGTTGGGACAGGAAGGAAAATGAAAGGTTAAAGTGCAAAAGGCAAAACCACAGCGCAAAGCTCAAGAAGTATGCCTATAGATCTGACAGCTCGTAATTGACCTAATCTTTTACTTGACGCCGAGTCTGGGCGTGTGATATACTATATATCAGCGATATCGGGAAAAGGCGTTGATTGGGCTTTTATGGAAAAAGGGGGGGGCTGGAGGATCAGAAATGAAGGAGGTAATAACGTCACGAATCCTGCGGAGAATCCCTTTGCTGATTGTAGTTTGCGTTATCAGGTTTCCTGCCCAAGCCCAATACGGCGGCGGCAGTGGAACGGCAGAAGACCCCTATTTGATCTACACGGCCGAGCAGATGAATGCCATCGGCGCCAATCTCAGGAAACATTTTAAGCTGATGGCGGATATCGATTTGAGCAGCTACACGGGAACAGATTTCAATCTCATTGGGACCTGGGATAACGCCTTCTGGGGGGTATTTGACGGCAACGATCATACGATCTTAAACTTCAGCTACAAGTATAGGGTTGATAGAGACGCCACAGCACTTTTCTCGGGCGTCGGCCCATGGGGCCGGATTAAAGATTTGGCGTTGATTGGCCCTAATGTTGATGCGGGTGCAGGAGAAAATGTTGGGGCGTTGGCTGGCCACAATATGGGAACAATCACCGGCTGCTACGCTCACGGCGGCAGCGTTTCGGGGCGAAACTACGTTGGCGGCCTGGTGGGAGACAATGTAGGCACGATCATCAATTGCTATTTTACGGGCAGTGTTTCAGGCGATAAAGCAGGATATTCAGCGAGTAGGTATGTCGGCGGGCTGGTGGGGTTCTGTGGTGGCACAATCACCAACTGCTATGCCACGGCGGTCGTCACGGGAGATGAACAGGTCGGCGGACTGGCGGGTAATGGGAGCACAATCACCGAAAGCTATGCGAGCGGCAGCGTTTCGGGCAGTGGATACGTCGGCGGGCTGGCGGGATATGGTGGTGGCACGATGACAAACTGCTATTCGTTGGCCAGCGTTTCGGGTTATGAATGGGTCGGCGGCCTGGTGGGACTAAATGGCGGTACGTATAGCGTTAGCACAATCACTAACTGCTATGCAAGCGGCACCGTTACCGGGACGAAAAATGTCGGCGGCTTGGTCGGGTTACACAGGAATGGTTCGGTTGACCATTCGTTCTGGGATACTGAGAACAGCGGACAGTCAACCAGTGACGGCGGGACAGGTATGACCACGGCTGAAATGTGGATGAAAAGTACATTTACAGATGCGACCTGGGATTTTGTGGGCGAGAGCGTGAATGGAATGGAGGATATCTGGTGCATCTGTAAAGGCGCGAACTATCCGAAACTGACACGGCAATTCGTTATAGGAGACTTTGACGGTGATGATGAAACGGATTTCGTGGACTTCTGCTTGTTCGCGGCACGCTGGCTCGGAACCGACAGCAGTTTCTGGTGCGGCAGCGGCGGGACCGACCTTAGCGATGACGGCAAGGTTGATTGTGATGACTTGAAACAGTTCGCTGAAAACTGGCTGGCAGAGGATATATGGAGACTGCTGGAAGCCGATTATATTACCGTGGACGATTTTGAGTCCTACGGCGACGCCAATGACCCCGGACCACCTCCGGCAAGTGGTAGCAGAATATGGTACACCTGGAGAGACGGTATGGGCTGGATCAATCCTTACGAGCAACCAGGCAACGGGACCGGCTCGGTAGTGGACGTCAAATTGACGCAGGTGCATGGTGGTGTGCAGGCGCTGAATTATCAATATGACAACAGTAGTGCCCCGTACTACTCCCTGGCCGAGGCGAAGGTTTCTGAGTTGACATCAGGGGTCGGCCGGGATTGGACCGAAGAAGGTATTGCAGTATTGTCGCTGTGGTTCCGCGGTGATGCGTCTAACGCTGCTGCGCCGATGAGTGTCATTCTCAATGGCAGCTCGGTGGTCTATCCTGATAATCCCAATGTAGCACGGGTAGATAGCTGGACGGAATGGACTATCGACCTGCAGGCGTTCACAGGCGTGGACCTTACGGATGTCAATTCTATTGCTATTTGTTTCGGTGATAAGAAGAATCCGCAGCGTGGTGGTTCAGGTATGGTTATTTTTGACGACATTCGGCTGTACGGGCCCAGGTGAAGAATCCGAACACCTTTATTGCTGGCAGATGGGATTTTGTCGGCGAGAGCGTAAACGGCACCGAGGATATCCGGAGCATCTGCGAGGGAACGAATCATCCGAGGGTGGATGAACAAGCTCAAACCAAGGCGTATCGGGGGTAGAGTCAAGCGATTCTAACTCAAATTAGCACGAAACGAGCCACTTTTCTTCCTCACCATTATCGCACCGAAAGCGCGCAATAACCGTTCATTCTATGAGCGCAAGACCTCTTTTTAATAGTCTTTGAAGCCTCTCATCCACTCGGGCCAGTCTTCGGGCCTCACGCCGCCGGCTTTTGTCCAGACGTTTGCCGTGTCGAACTTGCGACTCCATTTCAAGGTCCACAGCTCCTTGAGCCCAATCTTCCTTACAGACCAATCCATAAAGAGCCCGTTTATCCCTCCATCGTGCCGGTTCATGCAGAAGGAGCCTCTGGAAGCAGAAGAAAATCCGAGTCCTCGGTAAGGTGGCCTAGGCACAAAATCGCATGGCGGAGGGCCGTCGCGATCAAACCAGTAGCCGTAAGGCCAGCAGTTATCCAACTGCACCGGTATATTAGCTGCACCCCTAACATAACGGGTTCCCCAGAAATGTGGATAGAACTGACTCTGAGGGTAGTAGGGCTGATAAACCCACAAGTTTATACCGTAGCTGCCGTAAGTATCCCATTCATGCTTGCCTTCGCGCGATATCCTGCCCCAGGCCAAGAATGTTCCGCCGACCTGGTTGCCCCCGGCTTCGCCGGTTGGGTTTGCCATTTTTGTGGCCATAGGGCAGCAAAGTATGCCCTCGGCGCCATGCCGATACCAATACTGCCTCCCGCGGAAATGCCACCACGAGTGAGGCGCAGTAACCTTAGGGGAACGATCATCCGAAGGATTCCAACCCTTATCGCGGAGCCCGCCCGGGAAATACCCGTTATTCTCGTCCGTATACGCCGCCCAGATAATGCCCGATTGTCTCAGGTTTGATTGACAAACAACCGCTTTGGCCTGCCTCTTTATCCGCTGTAGTGTCGGCAGCAATATCGCTATCAATAACACAATGACGGAAATCACCACCAAAAGCTCTATTAGCGTAAAGCCTGCCCCGTTAGAGAAGTTTCTCCTAACGGGCGCAGTTAGATATCTTCCGCTTTGGCGATTGGGAACCCTTATTTCTAACGGACTAAGTCCCTTTGCTGTGCGCATCACTGACCGCCTTCTCTTTTAGAGAAAGGTTTACTTGACGACACCTTGATCTGACCTGCTACGTCCGCTCTGTAGGGGCATTGTACCTCTAATACTGTACTTCTGCAAGGGGTTTTTTCAGTTTTTCCTCATTCTTTTGCCGGCTGTGGTTCCAGTGAAGGAGAACCTGCGGTAAAACCACAGGCTAAATATGAGATTGCGTGTCTTCGCTTCGCTCAAGGCGAGGTGTGCGCAGAGGCCCAGAAATAGACATATCCTGCAAATTTTTCAAACATACCATTTGACAATTGATGGTGTTTTGCCAAAATATCTCTTGGATGGGGGTGTTGGTCCAAGCAGTCGTGGAAAAGATCATAGGCTGGAGACGTCAGGGCAGACGTGGGGCTAAATATAGGCTGCGGTTCCCCGTTTTCACGAGGACAAGTCTACCGCAGGTTCTGCCGCAGGGGACAAAAAGAGTTCGCGTGAGTTTGAGAAAATGAATCCGCCGCGGCGGACCAATCAAGGCACGGCCCCGCCGTCTTCGACCGGTTCTACCCGAAGTGTCATCATACTGCCCGACCGGTCCCAGTCCTGCGGGTTCAGCATGTGGACATGAAAGCCGATTTGATAGATCTTACCCGTCGACACAGACGTTTTCGCAATCACCGTCCCGCCGCGGCGGGCTGCCAGGCCGAGCGTAACCGGCTTATAGCTGCAGAGCTGGCCCGTGCCGGTCGGACCGATCACCGCACCGGCCACGAGCTTCTGCTTTAGCTCCGGTTCGCTTTGGCCGTTGATGGAAACGAGAGTCAACTTCAGGGCAAATGCTTCGTAACTGCGTATATCGGCTCCCACTAAGGTGCCTCGTCCCCCTTCGCCGCTGGAGACGAAGTTCAGTCCGCCCGCGGCGGAACTGCCGGGGCTATTGCTCGAAAAATAGATGTCGAATTCAACGCCCGGACCAGCCACAACCCTTTTGCCTTTGACACGAGCACCGGTGCGATTCGGACTGTGCCAGTCCAGCGAAAGCAGTTGTTGCTCCGACAACGTCAAAATCCGGCTGGGCGGGATCTGCGCAGGCTTGCCCACCATGACCGGCTTCTTTGGACTGGGTGCCAGGGCATTTTCAATCCACTCGGCGTGGGCACTTCGCCACTTTTTCATCTTCTGCCATTCAGTTTGCCTTTCGTCTGGTGGGAGCTTAGGGTCGGTCAGAAAAGTGTAGTCGTATTTCGGGCCGGTCAAGACGGGCCCGCAGCCGCCAACAAACACCGCTGCGACGATCCCGATGACGGCAAACAATAGGAGCCCTATGATTAGGCGATAATTCATTCCTATTTCACATCGGCAAGAAACCTCGATTATTCGAGCAAATTATAAGCCGAATTTCCTCGAATAATATACTGTCCAGATTCAATTCACAGGCTATGAGCCATCCCCAAGCTGCGCTTGAGGCTGCCACACGGTCGCAAGTCAAGGCAAAAAAGACACTTACAGAAGCCGAAAATCCGATTGGCGAAACGCCACCAAGTCGCAGACTCTTTGGCTATACGGTCGCATGGACATATAGTATAGGGCGTACGCTATTGAGGATTAGAATGGCTATGAATAGCCACCGTCACCCCAGATCACGGACAAACGGCTACTTTCCATAGACTTGCTGGAGCTGCCAGGCCCCACTAGGCTGCCTCGTCCACCTTCCCGCCTCCAGACGAGGTTCAGTGCCTCTCGGCCCATATTTGACTGGTTCTACCCGAAGTGTCACCATACTTCCCAACCGGTTCCAGTCCTGCGGGTTCAGCATATGGACATGAAAGCCGACTTCGTAGACCTTGTCCGTCGACACAGGCGTTTTCGCAATCACTGTCTTTTCTGAAGCTGCCAGGCCCAGCGTAACCGGCTCATAGCTGCAGAGCTGGCCCGTGGCGGTCGGACCGATCACCGCGCCGGCCACGAGCTTTTGCTTCAGCCCCGGCTCACTTTGTCCATCGATGGAAACCAGAGTCAACTTCAGGGCGAATGCCTCGTGATTGCGTGTATCGGCCCCCACTAAGCTGCCCCTTCCCCCTTCGCCGCTGGAGACGAAGTTCAGCGAACGACTACCGGGATTATTGCTCGGAAAATAGATGTCGAATTCAACGCCCGGACCAGGCACAACCCTTTTGCCCTTCACGCGAGCACCGGTGCGATTCGGACTGTGCCAGTCCAGCGAAACGAGCTGTTGCTCCGACAACGTCGAAATCCGGCTGGGCGAGATTTCCACAGGCTTGGCGACCACGACCGCCCTCTTTGAACGCGTCTGGCAGCCGACTCCGCAAAGCCAGAAGGCCAACACGCACACGAACAAAACTCTATTCCTCACTGCCCAACCCTCCGACTTTCAATTTCCATAACATTACAAACCATGAAGAACCAGTCATAGCCCCTTGCTATTCTTGTCCCCAGCCGGCTCTTTTTTAATAGCACGATAGGGCTTCTGCAAAATTGCAGGTTAGGCATACTTTGACAAGAAAAAATCGTTTTTTGATTTTTTCTTGTTAAACAGTAAGTTCTTGCTTAACAAATAGTTAAGCGATTGTCTAAGAAAATCAATCCGCCGCCGGCGGACTTAAATAATATATGCCTAACCTGCAATTTTGCAGAACTCATTTATAAAGCTTATTTGCTTTGATTAATTTCGGGGCACGCATTGGAAATCTTTGCGGTCATTACCACCTCATATCTTTGAGCAAGCTTCTCAAAAGCCTTTTGCAGACTTTCGAAAACCACCTGGCTGTCTCCTGAAACAAGGGTGCTCATTGGCCCGAGCTCGGTCTTTAGCTTATTATTCTTCAACAGCTCAATAAATTGCCGAATCGGTTTCGTCAGTTCATTTTGGCGCAATGGGTATAAACTTATTTCCGCCTGGATTTTCATAATTTAAGCACCGCCGCTATAAAGGCTCCTTTTTGACCTCCAAATATTCGAGCGATAGGATCCACCAAAGGAGCAAAAGGTATCAGCCAACTTTGAGCAGGAACAAAACCTCCAACGGTTATTTCCACCTGGCCAAACGGTTCTAAAAATTCTTTCAATTCAACGGGTGAAAACAGCCGAGCAGCAGCGTATGGACTCTTGGGACTGTCCTGTCTCTGCCTTTGCCGATTAGCTTTAGATAGCCCATTTAATACACCAAGTAATATCCTGCCGGGCTTGCGAGTGCATCGTATCATCTCTCGTAATACGGCTTCGGTATCACGGACAAACTCAAGCGTTGTAATCGCTGCCGTCAGGTCGAAACTATCATTGGCAAACGGTAATAAATGCCCATCAGCTATAAGAAATGAGACATTCACGATATTTTTTTGAAGTGCTGCATTTATCATACGCTCAGAGGTGTCGAGACCTGTAACCTCAAAACCATATTCCCTGAAAAACCTGCTCCAATGGCCCGTTCCACAACCTACTTCCAACAGCTTTTTGCCTTCAGCCTTGGCTGGCAGGAAGTCGACTATTAGCTTCTTTTCTAAGCGGTCATACATCGCACCTCGCCGACCAGCGTACCAGTTGTCATAACTGTCGGCAAGCAAATCAAAATCAAATCTGGATGCCTTCGATTCGTTCATTTCCAGCTTCCGCTCAACCAAGGGCGTACGTAACCTGTCTCCATAATGCTTTTACCTGTTCTGTTATAGCCCCCCCTGTATATTCGACTACGCTTGCCTTAATAATCTGGGCCTTGGTGAAAGCCTCGTCGTAAGGGATTTTTCCTATAACCTTTAATCCTTGCTGTTGGGCGTCTTTGCTTATTTGACCTGTTATCTGCGGGTTTATATCTGCTTTGTTCACACAAACCAGAGTCTCAATGCCAAAGTTTGCTGCAAGCTTGGAGACCCTGTCTAAATCATGCTTGCCGGAAAGGGTTGGTTCTGTAACTACCAGTACCAGATCTGCCCCTGTAATTGACGCGATTACAGGACAGCCTATTCCCGGCGAACCATCGACAATCAGCAAGTCCTTTTTCTGCTCTTGTGCTATTTTCTTTGCTTCTTTGCGAATAACAGTTACCAATTTGCCGCTGTTTTCCTCAGCGATTCCCAGTTTGGCGTGAACCATAGGTCCAAACCGCGTATCCGATACAAACCACTGTCCGTTTATGCTGTCGTTAAACTCAATCGCATCCGCCGGACAAAACTCTACACATACCTTGCAGCCTTCGCACGAAACAGGATCAATGGTAAATGTTTTGTCAATTACATCGTTTGCCTGGCCATTCAAATTTATTGCATCAAATCTGCACATATCCTGGCATTTGCCACACCCGGTACATTTTTCAGCAATTATAGAGGCTTGTTTACCGCCGGAGAAATCGTTGGTTTGCATTACTTTCGGCTCTAAAACCAGGTGCAAATCCGCCGCATCTACATCACAGTCGGCTAACACCGCATTTTTCGCAAGCGCCGCAAAAGCCGCCACGATGCTTGTTTTACCCGTTCCGCCCTTACCGCTTATAACGACTATTTCCTTCACAGAAGCTCCTCTCTTTAACAGTGGGACAGTCTTATCATCAATCAGAGCTATCCGGAGATATTGGTTTTGTCCCGTTGCCCAAATTACTCTTAATAACAGTTAGCTTCTCTATAGTAAGGCTAACCACTTTTTGTTCTTTCTTGATTTACCCAAGGCATATCCCTAAGTTCCTTTTTGCTTATATGTAATTGAAAGT
>DAOWID010000197.1 GCA_030641115.1 Planctomycetota bacterium
AGATGTGCCGTAAACTACCCTATTTTTTGCATTATCCTATGACCTATAGTCCTCACCACGATATATGCCGTCAGCGTTCAATTTCAGCCCAAAAATAACGACCTGCCTGCGGGTACGGCGTGACTTTCGGCGATTCCAACACTATTACGGCGACAAAGTATCCGCCGAATCACCCGATGCAGTGCTGTTTCGGTGGAAGATAGCTGATGATACGTACACGGTGATCTTCGGAGATTTGAGCATCCGGGATGTCACGCCCGAAGAGCTGGCCGAGCTTGAGGCTGTGCCCCTCAATCTTGAATCGTATCCCGTCAAGGCCGAGCCGGCCGACGGAACCGTAGCTACGCCGCTTGTCGGAGTCGAGTTGAGCTGGATACCCGGCGCCTATGCGACCGGACACCGGGTGTACTTCGGGACTGCGATTGATGAGCTGCCGCTTCTGGCTGAGGTAAGCGAGCCGAACTATACTGAGCTGCCAGCGCTTGAAAGAGAAACTACGTACTACTGGCGCGTGGATGAGATTCAGCCCGATGGCTCCATCGTCACCGGAACTATCTGGAGCTTCGGCACCGGTGGGCTGGTTGCCTGGTGGCAGCTTGATGATGGCTCCGGCAGCGCGGCGATCGACTCAAGCGGTAACGGCCTTGACGGCATCCTCGTGGGCGACCCAAGCTGGGCGGCTGGGATAGTCGGCGGTGCACTTGAGTTCGATGGAGACGGTGACTACATCAATGTTGGCAAAGACCCGGCCTTCGATATTACAAACCAGATCACGGTTGCAGCCTGGATAAAGGTTGGCTCATTCCAAGGCGAATGGCAGAACATAATCGCCAAGGGAGACACATCCTGGCGGCTGCAAAGGTACCTCGACAAAAACACACTGGAGTTTGCATGTACGGGTGTGGTTGTGCCCGGAACCAAGTGGAGCAACATCTTAGGAACCGTTGAGGTCAACGACGGACAGTGGCATCACGTTGTCGGCACGTACGATGGTGCCCAGATCTGTCTGTATGTGGACGGAACATTGGATGTCTCGTCGAAGACTATTGGCGGCTCGATAAAGATCAACGACCACGCGGTCCTGATAGGTGAAAATGCCGAAAAACCAGAGCGATTCTGGAACGGGCTAATTGACGATGTTCGCGTTTACAATTACGGCCTCAGTGCCGACGAGGTGGCAGCGATTTATGCAGGCCAGGTGGAACAGAAGTAATCTTTGACGCACTATGAAGAAGTGGCATGGCAGCCCTCCTTCAATTGGACGTCACAAACAGGCCGGGCCAATTTGGCTCGGCCTTTCTCACATACGCTCGCACGCCGGATCTTCGTAGATTCTTGACAAAGTCCGCTGGCAGGATGTATAACTTTGGGCGAAGGAACATAGTCGGTTGCGAAGTGAAACGCTTCTAAGGCAAAGGACTACGGATTATTCCAGAATGTACGGAGACATAGAGCCTGAAAGATGAACTCCGCTTCGAAAGAGTTGCCCCAAAGGCTCGTTAAGGCCAATTGAGCAATGACACATCACAGAATAATCGTTGGTGACTCAAGACGCATGACAGAAGTGCCTGATGAATCTGTCCATCTGGTTGTCACGTCTCCGCCATACTGGCAACTAAAAGACTATGGAAAGGGGGAGCAAATAGGTTTTGACGATAGTTATGAAGACTACATCAATAATCTTAACATAGTCTGGAATGAGTGCCACAGGGTCCTCAACAAAGGCTGTCGCCTATGCGTCAATATTGGCGACCAGTTTGCCCGCTCGGTTTACTACGGAAGGTACAAAGTCATTCCTATAAGAACCGAGATCATAAAATTCTGTGAAGCCGTTGGCTTTGACTATATGGGGGCGGTCATCTGGCAGAAAGTCACAACATGTAACACCACCGGCGGAGCAACAATAATGGGTTCATTTCCTTTCCCAAGAAACGGAATTCTCAAACTCGATTACGAATTCATTTTGATTTTCAAAAAGCATGGCACCGCACCGAAAGTAAGCAAAGAGACTAAAGAACAATCAAAAATGACGATCGAAGAATGGAATAGATTATTTGCCGGTCACTGGAATATCCCCGGCGAGAAACAAGCTAAGCACCTGGCTATGTTTCCTGAAGAGGTGCCTCATCGCTTGATCAAGATGTTCAGCTTTGTAAATGATACGGTTCTCGATCCCTTCCTCGGTAGTGGTACGACTTCTTTGGCAGCGAGAAAACTTGAGAGAAACTCTATCGGATACGAGATAAATCCCGAATTCCTACCGATGATAAAAAATAAGATAGGTACAGAGCAGAGAACAATTTTTGAAGAAGCCGATTTTGAAATAGTCCATCAGAATATGTCAAATATAGACTACAAGGAAGTGGCCAAACACCTGCCCTACGTTTTTAGAGATCCTGTGAGATTCGACAAGAAGGTTGACCCCAGAAAACTACGCTTCGGTTCGAGAATTGACAATGACGATCCTACCAGAGAGAAATACTACAGCGTAAAGGACGTCATTTCGCCCGAACAGTTAGTCATCGGCGATGGGGTGAAAGTCAGGTTGCTGGGTGTAAGGAGCAGACCCAGAACCCGCACCGAGGCGATTGAGTTCTTGAGGGACAGGATCCGCGGGCAGAAGGTCTTTATGAAATTTGATGCCGTAAAACATGATGCAGACAACAATTTGCTTTGCTACCTATATCTTCAGAACAAAACGTTCTTGAATGCTCACTTGATAAAACGAGGTTTGGTGGATGTTGATACTTCGATAGAGTATAAGTTGCGGTCAAAATTCCTTGAGGCACGAAAAGGCTAGAAATGGCGAAGGAATGGATAGTAGGCAGAGACGGCAGAAACCTCAAATTCAGAAGGGAGACTCTGCTCAATTATGGTTTGAATCGCTGGGGGTTGAACAGAGCCAGCAGCGTGGGTCCAACATCCGAACTGGTGAGGAAGTGTTCCCCAAAATCATTTGAGCAGTGGGAGGCTTACTACTTTGACAATGCAGTGCAAAAGAAGCGAAATGGGATCAAAATCACGAGGGAATACATTGCGGACTTGGGACGCAAACTCTATATTAAAGTGTCCGAAGTCGTCCAGAACGAGCTTGAATCCATCGAAGAGCAAGAGTGTATTGATTATGCTTACAACCTTGTCCTGAACAGAACGTACGAGGGTTTTAGAACCGAGATTACGACAGTATACGGACAATTAGAGTCCGTTCTGGAACGCAAAATTCAGCCTGCTCCGGATGAGTGGGACCGAATCTACAACGTAGATTTCTTTATTCAGGTCAACGATAAATACATCGGATTACAGATCAAATCTGTGAGCGGGCTGGCATTAGACCATTATCAGTGGGAAAAGATGCATGAAGTCAGCCACCAAAAGTTCAAGGACAAATATGGGGGAAAGGTTTTCTTTATATATTCTCGAAAGAAGGACAAAAAGCCGCAGATCGATAACCCAGATGTTATTGATGATATAAAGACCGAAATCGAGAGACTGCAAAGCCAAGAGAATGCTTAACACAGTATTGGGACGTGACCAAAGCGTGGGCAAAAAGATTCTCGTTGCAACTACCAATCCGGGGAAAATAGCTGAGCTAAGGGCGATGCTCGACTTGGATGTTCAGTGGGTCGGCCTTTCTGATTTTGCCGGGATCGGCGAGATCAAAGAGGACGGCGCTAGCTTTGCTGAAAATGCTCGCAAGAAGGCGACCGAGTACGCAAAAGCAACCGGCCTATGCACAATCGCTGACGATTCAGGCCTGGTCGTGGATGAGCTCGGTGGCGCGCCAGGTATAAAATCTGCGAGGTTTTCCGGCAAGAAAGAAAAAGGGGAAGATAGAACCCTGATAGACCATCGAAACATTGCTAAGGTCCTGAGATTTCTCGAAGGCGTTCCCAAAGAAAAAAGGACGGCGAGATTTGTTTGTTGTCTGTGCCTGGCAAGCCCTGAAAAAGTCTTAGTCGAAACGCAGGGGACAGTGGAAGGTCTTATAGCCGAGGAAGAAATCGGAGAAAATGGCTTTGGCTATGACCCGATTTTCTTTGTGCCGCATCTAAATAAGACTGTCGGCCAATTGACCGCTGAAGAAAAAAACGCAATCTCTCACCGTGGCAACGCCATCCGAAAGTTGAAACCGCTGCTCGCTCAGCTTCTTAAGACGCTTTGAGAATTCGAAAACTGTTTTTACTTGACATTTCTACGGGCCGCTTGTATTTGTCCATTTCTAAACTTCGCTGCGAAAATCGCCGATTAGTGAATCGTGGTGCGTAAGAAGACTAAACCGCAAAGGACGCAGAGAATGCTGAGCTGAAGAACTAAAAAGAATATTTTCTGTGTGGGCCCTGCGAATCCGGCAGTCAAAGAAAAGCGAAATACGAGTTATATTGATGGCAAAAACATCTTCATCCAACGGTAAGTCGCTGGTCATTGTCGAATCGCCAGCCAAGGCGAAAACGATAAATAAGTACCTCGGCTCAGAGTTCGAGGTAAAGGCCTCGATGGGCCATATTCGTGATTTACCTTCGAAAGGCCTCAACGTCGACATAGAAAACGATTTCGAGCCAACTTACCAGATAATGCCAGGCAAAAAACGCGTCGCAACGTCACTAAAAGCGGCTGCCAAAAGAATTGATAGACTTTTCTTAGCGACCGACCTGGACCGAGAAGGCGAAGCAATTGCCTGGCACTTAGCGCAAATCCTCGGAGTGCCCGAAGAAAGAACCTACCGCGTAATTTTCAACGCCATAACAAAATCGACTATACAGCAAGCTTTCGCCGAGCCCGGCAAAATTGACATGGACAAGGTTATGGCACAGCAGGCTCGGCGGATCCTCGACCGTATCGTCGGCTATCAGATAAGTCCGCTGCTTTGGAAAAAGGTTGCCCGCGGGCTCTCAGCCGGCCGAGTGCAGTCGGTCGCCGTCAAGATAGTAGTCGAAAAAGAGCGGGAAATCCGCGACTTTGAGCCCAGAGAATACTGGCTCATTCCCGCAGTCTTTACTACCGATTTAGAGAGCGACTATCGGCAAGAATGGCTCGACTTCACACGCACAAAAACCGAAAACGGCAAGGGCCCCAGCGCCACCGAACAAGGCAAATGGCTCCTGGAACGTAATGCCTTTAAGGCCGAACTGCATAAGATAGATAATGAGAAATTTCAGGCATCCAACAAAGAGCAGGCCGACCGAGTATTCGCCGCGCTGAAGGATGCAGAGTTCAAGCTGGCCGACATACAAACCAAGCAATCAACTTCCCAACCTCCGGCGCCTTTTATTACTTCCACGTTGCAGCAGGCCGCTGTGAACAGGCTGGGGTTCACCGCAAAGAGAACTATGGTAGTCGCTCAGCAGTTGTACGAAGGTATTGACCTGGGCTCTATGGGATCTCTGGGCCTCATCACGTATATGAGAACGGACAGCACTCACCTCTCCGGCGAAGCTATCGGAGAGGTACGTAAGTACATCGGGTTACATCTGGGCCCAGACTACCTGCCGCCAGAGGCTAAGACATACGCTTCAAGGAAAACCGCGCAGCAGGCACACGAAGCCGTTCGCCCAACCGATGTTGATCTTACGCCGCGCGACATAAAGCAGTTTCTTACGGACGAACAGTTCAGACTCTACGACCTTGTCTGGCGTCGCTTCGTAGCTTGCCAGACGGCACCAGCCAAATGGGACGTGACAAATCTAAATATCGTAGTTCAGACATCTATCGGGGCGTGCTGCTATAAAGCAGCGGGCAGGATACTCGTCTTCGATGGATTTACAAAAGTCTGGTCCATTTCATCAAGCGAGCAGCAATTGCCTCCCATGAAAGCCGGCCAGGAGTTAGGGGTCGTCGATATCAAGTCAGAGCAGCACTTCACCAAACCACCGGCCCGTTATAACGAAGCATCTCTCGTAAGGGCGCTCGAAAATGAAGGCATTGGCCGACCGAGCACTTACGCTGCAATCATTAGCACCATCCAGGACCGGGGTTACGTCGAGCAGAAAGACAAAAAATTCTCCGCCACCGACCTCGGCGAGATAGTTACCGACAAGCTCAACGACTACTTCCCGAAGATAATGGACATCAACTTCACTCGCTACATGGAAGAACAGCTCGACAAAATCGAGGAGCAGCACCTCGACTGGCTTGGCGTGCTGAGAGACTTTTACGGCCCATTCAAGCAAAACCTCGATACGGCGCTGGAGCAAATGCAGCACGCCAAGGCTGAGGTTGTCCCCAGCGAATATGAATGCCCGCAGTGTGGTAAGCAGCTCCTCTATAGATTTGGTAAGAATGGGAAGTTCCTGAGCTGCTCGGCTTATCCGGACTGCAAGTTCACCTGCCCATGCGACAAGGACGGCAAGATGATCGAAGCAAAGCAGAGCGAACACAAGTGCCCAGCCTGCGGCAAGCCGATGATATATAGACAGGGTCGATTCGGACCGTTTCTGGGATGCGCCGATTATCCGAACTGCAAGACAACACTCAAACTGGACAAGCAGGGCAACATCGTACCACCGAAACCGCCCGCTGAGCCGACCGAAGTTATGTGTCACAAGTGCAAAGATGGCCGGCTCGTAATCAGACAGAGCAAAAGAGGCCCCTTCCTGGGCTGCGGTAGATTCCCCAAGTGCAGAACCATCGTAAGTATCAAACAGTTAGACCACCTGAAGCAGTTGCAGTCAGCCGGACAATGGCCGCCCGAAACGCCCGAGCAAGCTGATCAAATCCTCGGACGAAAAAAGGCCAAAAAAGTAACGGCCAAAAAATAACCACCAAGTTACAAAGAAATAAACATTGGGTGAAAACGACCAAACCAAAGCAATGCCGCTCGAGACAATCGAGCCGATAGGCAAACGCGTCCTGATCTGCAAGGATGAGGACAAAAAGCAGACCAAAGGCGGTATACGACTGCCCGACAATATAGAAATCCCCACGATAACCGGCAGAATCGTTGCGGTTTCCGTTGAGCTTGAAAACACGCCGGACATACCATTGTCTCAATACGACAAGGTGCTGTTCAATCCCAAAGGTGCCATTCCGGTCGATTTCGAAGGGGATAACCACCTATTCGTGGTCGAGGTTGAAAACGTCGTGGCGGTCTTCAGAAAATCATAATCAGGTCCAGCTCATACAAACGACCGGCAAAGCCGCACACCTAAAAATAATCCTGAGGTCATAGCCTGGCACGTTCGCTTCATTTCTGATACTTTTTCGAGGTGCGTGGGAACTTTTTGGGGATCAGGTGCGTCATTAACTGTGGATGGTCAATAATGACAAGTGGATTTGAAGCCGAATTTGAAGAGCTGTGGGGGCATACTTCAGGCAGAATAAGCGCTTATATGTTTTGTGCATGTGGGAACCGGGCCGACACGGATGATCTGGTGCAGGAATGTTATCTGCGGGCTTTGCGCGGATGGGGCCAGTTTGACGGCAGAGGGAGCAGACAGGCGTGGCTTTTTGCAATAGCGCGAAGGACCCGTGCCGATTGGTTTCGGCAAGAGCGAAGAAAAGGTCTCGTGGTTGGCTTGGATAGTGTGAGTGAATTTAGCGATGGTCTGAAAGAGTCAAGCACCGATCAGATCGAAACAGTTTGGCAAGCGGTCAACAATCTAGACGATGAGCAAAGCGAAGTCGTTCATTTGAGATTCGCAGCAGAACTAAGTTACGTTGAGATAGCTGGAGCCCTTGGCATAGCGGTCGGCACCGTGAGGTCACGACTGCACAGGGCCTTGAAAACGATAAGACGACAGATAGGGGTAACAGAACAATGAAGCGTGAAAGAATAGAAAGGCTCACGATAGATGTCGCTGCCGGTGAGCTAAACGAAGATGCTGAAGCTCTATTGAATGCATATCTTGCCGAACACCCGCAGGCGAAACAATGGGCCGAGCAGATGTTGACCACTTATGAGAAAACGCAGGAAGCAATAGCTGAAAAAACGAGCTGGGCGAATACAACTGCGGGGACGCCGTTCGCTTGCAAGAAGCCAACAGGATGGGTGAAATGGCGGTCGGTCGGGCGTTCGGCCGCGATCTTAGCAGTCGGCATTCTCATCGGTTTTGCGGGGACACGTTGGGGCACTACCGACGAAACGACGGGGATCGCCTCGATGGAACCCACCCGGGGTCCGGTACCAGTCAAAACCGTTTCTGATTTGAAAGAAAAGTATGCAGGGACTTTCTGGGGAGACAAGATGCTGGCCTTGCTGGAGCCCAGGCCCGCTCAACAATATAAGGCTGATTTGCACAGTGTTAGCCTGTGGGACAGATACAGACTATACAAAAAGGAGAAACGTTATGAATAATTACAAAATGACCTGTGGGTTGGTGGTTTTCTATGCCGCCGCAATCTTCGTCGTAGGCTGTATTCCCGAAAATACGCTTCAGTGGTGCGAAGACGGTTCCGTAGGATTGCTGCGAGTCGACGGAGGATTGGGCCTGGTCGATGGTAAGACCGGGGAATTGACCGAGGTTGCGGGGAGCGTCGGTCTGTTGCCGGACATATCAAAGGATGGCAACCTGATTGCTTACAGCGAGAAGGTTGATTGTAATAGTCTGTCAGAAGGGCTAAAGCTGCTGCCGCCAGGCCAGGTGAAGATGATAGAGCACTATGCCGAGCGAATGAAGAAAAATATATTGGACGCTGGTGAGTTGACTGGCGACCAGTTTGGCTTTCCAGAAGAAGGACTTTTATTGCCTGAGGACTATAGGAACTGGGCAATTCGCTATCTGTCCGAGAATGCAGACACTGAGCTTCTGGGAATATTGGGAAACGAGGGAATTGAACAGGCTAAAGAAAGGGCTATCCACTACTTCCAGATTGTTGTAGTGCCAAGAGAGAACCTGGACCAAAAACGTGTTGTAACTACCAGTATTTTTGAAGTAATGCCAACAACACGATTTTCCCCTGACGCCCAGTCAGTTGCCTACCTGATGCACACGCAAGAAGGCGAGGTCAGCAATGCATTCGGAGAATATGGCCTGTATATCGCCTCGCTTGAGACTGATGTAAGGGCAATGCTTGTGGATTCTCGCGTCGCCATCGGCTACGACTGGCGAGAAGATGGAAAGGCAATGGCATATCTAAGTGCAGATTCAAAGGATTTGAGTCATGACGATTTTATTCTGGGTACACTCAATGAAAAGGTGGTTGCCGACGCAAATGGTAGCCTGTTAGCCGAACAGACGCAATTACCTGAACACGGCTCAGCCGGGACTCACCATTGTACCGGTAAGGCTGCGCAGCTCGTAGGCGCGCTCTTTTATCCCTGGTCGAAGGTTCAGTACGGCCTTGATAATCGCATATTCTTTTCAAGTTTTGTCCTGTCACTGCCTGCAAGCAAAAGAGATGAGCCAGCATGCTCCCTGTTCTGTTATGATCCTGTTATAGCAACTGTAACAGATGTGCTGCCCTTGAGTGTATTCAGTCATATCAGCGAACAAGTTTTCAGTATATCGCAGTTTGCCCTATCGCCGGATGGGACACACGTGTTGCTGCCGATAAAAAACAACAGGTTTATCGTTTACACGCTGGGAACGGACTCAATGGAAATCCCGATCCCGAAAGAAGAGGCATTTGGGGAGGATGAATTGCCGGAGATGGCGCCTTCGTGGAAGGGTAACAACGAGATCACCTTTATGGTATCTGAGAAGAGCCACTTTCTGCCCAAACCCGAAGAGGGCACCAAGAAGCCTGCTCGTAAAGAAATAGTTGTCCTTAGAATGACAGATAAGCAGAGCCGGATCTTAAGCGAGAACTGGCCTGGGTCGTTTTGAAGATGGGCGAGAGCAAAAGCAAGCTCGAAGAAACGTGCTAAGATTTGCCTCACACGCAACCATACTACCTGCTCTGTGAAGCGCAGAGCAATGCCACCAGCCACAAGAACGGCGCGCTTCAAAAAATCTTCAGATTCAGGCTTGGCTTCTTGCGTGGTCTCCGATATGCTATGTTCAGGATGTCTGGTGACGTCACCATAGGAACGTTTATCCGAGGAATCTCATTTGTCGGGATGCTGGCAACTAACTTTCCAGAAGAGAACCCGTTCTTATAGGAGACGATTATGACGGAAAACTCTCAACCCACCATAGCGTCAACGGAAGCTCAGCCTCCAACACAATCCGCCACAGGCGGACTTAGACCCCATCGCGGCGGTGTCGTTCTGGCTCTTGGGATACTTGGCATTGTTGTGTGCTTCATCTGCGGTATTGTTGCATGGGTGATGGGAAACAATGATTTGCGAGAGATCGACGCGGGGGTTATGGACCCATCAGGCCGGGGCCTGACCCAGGCTGGCAAGATTTGTGGAATGATAGGCACCATACTTGCAATAGTGTGGGTGTTTTTCTGGCTGATGATACTGGGCGGCATGTTAGCTGGCCAGGCATAGGACACACTCCGCAAGATGATGATCAAAGTCGTCCATGCATGCCGGCGACTGCGATGGCCAGTTTGGGCTGTTTTACTTGTGCTGGTGTGGTTAGCCTTGGGCAGTGCGACGATTTTGCTGGGCGCGCGTCTCAGCCGACCCATCGAACTCTGTCTGTTCAAGCGCTTGACCGGCCTCGCGTGTCCGACCTGCGGATTCACCCGCGGTATATTGTGCCTGCTGCGCGGACAGGCCGGCCAAGCGTGGCTGCACAATCCGCTTCTATTCTCGGCTCTTGCCCTATTCTTCACTGACACAGCGAGCCGGCTGTTTTTTGGCCGTACTGTGCGGATTCACCTGACGCAAGCCGAACGCACAGTCGCCTGGCCTGCGGCATGTGTGTTGCTTGCTCTCAACTGGATATATGTCATCTTCTGCATAGGGTGAGATTTGCCCTTTGACGCTTTCACAGATTTTTGCCATACTTGGCTATCATCGCAGCCCTATAAGGCTAAATCGTTGCAGATATTAGCAAGGCCCTGTGAATCACCGAGCCAGATACCCATGAGAAACTGGTTGTACGAGCGCCTAATCAACAAAATAACTAATGAGTGCTATAGAAATGCTCTGGATTATTTTCCAAACGGCTCGACCATTCTTGACGTAGGAATCGGCAACGGCATAATGATCGAGACTTTCCATTCGTTGATTAAATCGAAGACATTAAGAATAACTGGAATTGATATCGATGATGATTATTTAAGACACTGTAGAAGACTGATTAGAAAATATCAACTTGACGATTACATAGAAGTCTATCATGGGTCCGTAGAAAGTTATGATCCCGTGAAAAAGAGATGCTTCGACTTCGTTCTTTTCGGTATGAGTTTCATGCTGTTAAGTGACCAACAGTTGGTTTTGGATCGAATAAAGGATTGGCTCAAGCCTGGTGGAGAAATTGTCTTTGTCCAGACAATGTACAAAGAAAGGTCCCGCTTAGTGGACATCATTAAGCCGAAACTTAAATATCTTACAACAATCGATTTTGGAAAAGCAACTTACGAAAGAGATTTTTTTGCTCTTTTGAATGAGAATGGATTGGCAGTTAGAGAAGATAGAGTGCTTAGAAGGGAATGGTTCAACAGCCAATGCCGCATGATTGTGGCAACCTCTCTAAGAAGCCCGTGATTATGACTGACAAAAGAAAGAATACCTTCTCTGCCAAAGTCAGAAGGACTCTCACCTCAGTACTGCCTGTTTCTAAGAGACGAAAAGGTCAATGTATCAATTGCGGGGCGTGCTGCAAATTGCCCAACGTATGTCCATTCCTTAGACAAAAACCAGATGGAAAATTTCATTGCCTGATCTACGCGATTCGTCCATTGAATTGCAGGAAGTACCCACGAAGTGAGGCTGAGTTTGTCACTGAGGATACGTGTGGTTATAGATTCGAGTAAGACTAGTAGTGTGTCAGGATTGAATCTGTAAGCTGTCATTCCCACGGAAGCGGGAATCCAGATTCTAAAAATGGATTCCGCATCAAGTGCGGAATGACAACCTCTAAAATCAAATTTGACAGACTACTAGTACTCGATTTCAGAAATAGTACGACTACGAGATTGCCACGCTCGGCTGCGCCTCGCTCGCAATGACGCCACATGTAGCCTTATGTCATTGCGAGGAGCGAAGCGACGAAGCAATCTCATTCCAGCATAGTAGCGAGATTTACGAAAC
>DAOWID010000363.1 GCA_030641115.1 Planctomycetota bacterium
ACTGGCAATGTCACCCCTGCGAAAGCAGGGGTCTACGGCGAAAAAGCTGGATTCCTGCTCCCCGCTTCCGCGGGGACAAGTTTGTACCTGCGAAAGCAGGTACGGGAACGACAAATGCTGTTTCGACAACAGGAGCTAGTAGTTTGTCAATATTGATTTTATGGTTCAGAACATGCGGTAAAAACGCAGGCTAAATATTTAGCCCCAAGTTTCACGTGGGGTTCTTACACAAAACTTCGAATTTGACACACTACTAGTTAGTAAAAAGAGTTTTGCACAAGTCCAGTTAGTAGTGAAATGACAGGCATGAATAGCAGATAGGGGAAGCAATTAGATGATGTTTAGCAGAGCTTTTATTTTTTGCGGTTGTTTACTTTTTTTGTGCGGTTGTCTATATGACCACGAGCCGGTGCCGGAGATTATACATAGTCCTACCATTTCCGAGCCTGTGTCCATTCGGCCGGAAACTGTAAGACCAAGGCCGGCTCGAAGAACTCTTGACAAGGATATCCCAAGAGATTGGCTGCCGCCTTCACGGCTCGAGAAGAAATGGACGGCTATAGTTGTACATCATTCGGGGACACAAAACGGAAACGCGGCCATATTTGACAAATGGCACAGGGAAGGAAACCATTGGGAGGGGGTAGGGTACGATTTTGTCATAGGTAACGGGACTGATAGCGGCGAAGGGCAGGTTGAGGTTACATTTCGCTGGCGGGAGCAGAAAACAGGGGCACACTGCGGTGGTACGCCGGGCAACTGGGCCAACGAAGAGGCGGTAGGAATTTGCCTCGTCGGTAATTTCAATAACACGCTGCCTACGGCGCGACAGATGCAATCCTTGGTGAAATTGGTTCGGTTTCTGCAAAAGCGGTACGGGATTCCTAAGAGCCGCATTTTTGGCCATAACACCACACCGGGAGCGCGGGCAACCGACTGTCCCGGACGGAAGCTTTCTATGACTCGCTTGAAATCGATGCTTGACGTCTGAGCTTGCAGGCACATCCGGGCTTAGGCAGTGAACCTGCTGAGTCCCATAAACTCACTTACAAGACACAACAATTGTGCCTTATTGGCAGAATTCAGCCCAAATACCGTCTGAGACCACATCGGTGAAAAAGTCGCTGCGCGATTATACCGAAGTCTTCCTTGTTAGCATTATTGTGAGAGCTAAGCAAGGAGCCTGGCAAATGGATGTATGTGACTCGCTTTGTTCGTTAAGCTATGCACTAAATGAGCAGGTTGCCCGGCAGATTTTCGACATTCTGCCCGAATGTGGCCCCGTCGTGATGATCATAGATAGAGAGGGCAATTGCTGGTCCAGCAACCGTGAGGAGTTTTCCAGGTTAAAGCTGGACGAGTCTTTTCTGAGGGACCTCTGTGCTAAAATTGATGATGGGGTCGAGCCGGTCATAACTCAGGCAAACGACGCCAGTATTGCCGCTGCACAACTGGCCACCGACGGAGCGAATTGCGGCTACGTGATAGTTGCTCTGCCACGATACAGCCCTGAATCGACCTTGATAAATATTGACTTAGTTGAAACGTTGCTGAATCAAATCGGCTTGATAGCCGAGCTGACCGAGAGGAATAATTCCCTCGGCGAGCTTCAAATGAAGCATTACAGCGTGTACGGCAAGAGCGAAGTGCCCTCTAATTGACAGTATTTCAATTGTCTGGTAGACAGAAAAGGCTCCGGTAGTCATATCTTAGATTCCGTCTTTGGCGTTTCGTGTTGGGTACACTACCCTCAGTTCTCGTGTGTGACTGATTTGTGTGGCACTGTGTAACAGTATTTCGTAATCGTTCACGGGACAAATGTGCTGTTCTATGTCATTGCGAGGTCCGCCGCAGGCGGACCGTGGCAATCTCAATCGTTACATTTTAGATTGCTTCGTCGCAAAACTCCTCGCAATGACCCCGGCAACGCAACTTATACGCCGTGAACGGTTACAGTATTTCTAAAAGGATTTCACATGCCGTTGTCATTGCGAGGGAGCGAAGCGACCGAAGCAATCTCTTGCATTGATAATTTTGAGATTGCCACGTCCGCCTACGGCGGACTCGCAATGACAAGGGCCTGCCACAAAATCTGGTCGCACACCAGTTCTCCATTTTCCGTTTTTTGCATTGCTTTTGAGAGTGCAGTTGCTATAATTCGCGTTGCTTGTGCCACGCTGTGCGATGTGCATCATGTAGGATGCAGAAGAATAAGCTCAAAATTGAGGTAAGAAGTGAAGTTCCAGGTTTTTAAGAAGGGCAAGGTCGCAGACAAATTCAGATTGTGCGGTGCTTATCTTTTCGGGACCGACGGCATTAGCATTCGCCGGACGAAGATCGCATTCAAAGATGGCTTTGTCGAGTGCAAGAAGCCAAATTTGGAGACGGCGGGACTGGCTATTCTGTGGCCCATCAATGGCTTTGGCAGGATACTTTTGCCGACCACTTGTCTGCCTGAGCGAAAACACCCGTATAATCTGAATCTGGAGCTAGCGCGGGCGAAACTGATGCAGATCGCTAACAAGCGAGAGGACTGGTCGTTTTTCGAAAGCGTAGAAGACTTAGAGGATATTTCGCGAGACGCCCAGGATTTGTTTATCCAGGCGGTCCAAAACGTTTCGGACGCACCGGCAGCGTCCCAACTGGCAGATGACGCGCTTAAAAAGGCTATAGTTTTTTCTGAGAAGCTGGCGGTAAAACAGGCACAGCTATTTTTCAACACACGAGGCAAGAACCACGGTTTTGGTCGAGGCTGTCTCGGCTGCAAGGTTGATCGTGCGCAGATCGATAGTTCTGACTATGTTGAGAAACTGCTGCGACTGTTCGGCTTTGTGACGATACCAATAAACTGGGCTCAGATAGAATCTCATAAAGGTAGTTACGATTTTTCAGCCGTCGATGCTTGTGTCGAGGTGCTCAGCAGGGAGAGATTGGTAATTGGTGCAGGTCCGCTGCTTCGTTTTTCAAAAGAATATCTGCCAAAATGGCTGCTGCGGAGCGGAATGGGGTTTGAAAAGATTCGTGAGACTGCATATCAATTTGTTTCAAAGGTAGTTGGCCGGTATTCGGGCAGTATTCGCAGGTGGTGTGTTGTCAGCGGGCTGAATATGTTTAACCACTTCGGTTTTAGCTTCGAGCAGGTTTTGGAAATGACCCGTGCGGCAAACATGGCAGTGAAAGCGGCAAATGACAGGGCTGTGAAGATAATAGAGGTCAGCGGTCCGTGGGGCGAATACTACGCGACAACAGCTAATAGCATTCCACCGCTTGTGTATATGGATATGGTTGTGCAGAGCGGGATCAATTTCGATGCATTCGGGCTGCAAATGCAGTTCGGCAAGAATCAATCCGGCATGCATGTCAGAGATATGATGCAAATATCGGCAATTCTGGATTACCTTGGGCCTGTGGCCAAACCTTTGTACATAACGGATGTGGAAGTTCCGAGCCGGAGTGGCGTTGGCTCATACGACGCGAAGGTCGCCGGCGCGTGGCACGAAGGATGGGACCAGTCGCGGCAGGGCCAGTGGCTTGAGCAGTTCTATAAGGTGGCGCTTAGCAAACCATTTGTCGATGCGGTGACATATTCGAACCTTGCAGATGTTCGAGACAGTACTATAGCCCACAGCGGTCTGCTGACAGAGAAGCTTGAGCCCAAAGAGTCATTTCATACATTGAAGAAGCTACACGACACTATTTTCAGTCACTGAGCAGGTCGTGACTGGCAGTTGGTGTGTTGTGCGCTAAATCTATGATGCAGTAGGCGCAACGTATGACAGATGCCGGACAAAGCAGGATTCAGTCATTTGCGTTTGTCATTAGCGTATGGGTGTGTGTTTTGTTCTGTGTGTGTTTTGCGGTCTTTAGTGCCGCTAGGCCGACAGGGTCATGCGGAGTCAAGCTGGACGATAGAATAAATCCAAATGATGCACCGGTGGCGAGTTTGGTGAGACTGCCGGGGATAGGTTTGAGTCGATCCCAGGCAATAGTAGGCTACCGTGAGAGTTTTAGCGATCAAGGTGACGGCCGCGCGGCCTTTCGAGATTGCGCAGATTTGCAAAAGGTCAAAGGCATAGGGCCTAAAACGGCGCAAGATATAGGCCCATGGCTGAAGTTTGAATAGGAAAATAGGTTGTGATTGGGCAACTTGTTAACTTCGGCGGGCGGTTCAGGGGAAGCTCGTGTGTGTGGCCATTGCTGGCAGCTTTGCTTTTTGTAAGCTGTCTGACTTTTTTAGAGAAATCCAGCGGGGCAGCACCTTGGCTAAGGGGAAAATCCAAAACTTTGGATAAAGCGTTCACAACATACTATGGGTGTGTTGCTTAGGAGTCACCGGTGACAGGCAAGCAGGCTGTTGAGATTTCAGTGGTCATTCCGGCTTACAACGAAGAGCAAAATGTCACCGCACTGCTAGAGCGAATCAAGGACGTATTAGAGCCGTTGGAGCGGTCTTTCGAGGCAGTCTTTGTAGATGATGGTAGCACGGACAACACCCTCGAGGCTCTGCAGGAGCATAAGCAGTCAAAACCGTGGCTGCGCGTAATTGCCCTCGATCGCAATTATGGGCAAACGTGCGCGATCGCTGCGGGTTTTGAAGCTTCTCGCGGGGCTATAATTGCCACGCTGGACGCCGATCTTCAGAACGACCCAGCGGAGATTCCCCGCTTAATCGAGATGCTCAATGGATGTGATGCGGTAGCGGGCTGGCGGGTCAATCGGCAGGACCCGTGGCTGCGACGAGTGGCTACACGAGTAGCTAACGGCGTGCTGAACAAGCTCTCAGGCGAGTCGATTCGCGATTCGGCCTGCTCGCTCAAGGTTTACAAGCGGGCCTGCATTGAAGGCCTGACACTCTACGAGGGGCTGCATCGGTTCATGCCCACGCTCGTGAGGATGAGAGGTTTCAAAGTCATGGAGGTTCCGGTTTCGCACCATCGGCGGAATGCCGGCAAGACCAAATACGGCGTGTGGAACCGGATGTTCAGAGCATTCGTGGACCTGCTGGCCGTGCGATGGATGAAAAAACGGAATATTAGCTATCACGCCCGTGAACTGTAGGAATTGCTTGCGTCCGCCAGCGGACTTTTGGTATTGTATCCCAAGAAAGGACGCCGGTGAAACATGACATGAGCCGTGCAGGGAACATCGGCTAACCAGTAGAGAAAACAAGGATGGACGAGTGGGAAATTGATAAGCCGCTTGGGCAATGCTACGGTACAGGTAGAAAGATCGGATATGGCGAAGAGTACTTTGGTGCTCTTGTAGAGACCGAAGAAGGATTGCAACGCCGAGATTTCTGCACCGACTACTGGGAAAAGGAAAAGCCGGATGTGTTTTGTTACTGGCGAACGAAGCTGCCGCGCCCCGGCGAGAAGAAGCAGAGATTTGTTGATGATGACGTGCTGGCCGCGTTTTTTGAAAGGCTGGCGAACGAGACTGAGCAGGAGAAAGTGAATTTTCGGTTTGTGCTGGCACTGGTTTTGATGCGGAGAAGGCGTTTGAAGTACGATTCGTCCGAACTTGAAGGGGACAAGGAGACCTGGCGTTTGAGAATAACCGGTGATAAGGAAATCGTCGAAGTGATAAACCCACACCTTGATGATGAGCAAATCGAACAGTTGTCTTCGCAGATGGGTCAGATACTCCAGGCGGATCTATAACTCGTATTGCGTTTCTCGTAATGGGTATTATATCAGAAAGAGAATTGGAAGCCGATTGGGAGTCTGCACTGAAATGTTCAGGAAATTGCCCTTTTACATTGTTGCGTTGGCGTTGACCCTTAGCGGCTGCGCCGCGCGGACACAAGAGCTGGCGCAGGTATGTCCGGGCAAGGCCTCTATAGCGGAGGCGCTGTCCGTTCTGAGGTCGCAGTCACAGAGTGCCGCGCCACTGAAGGCTACTGGCACGTGTCTGCTGGAGTACCGTGTTGAGGGAAAGCGGCAGCCAAGGCGAGAAAACTTTCCCGTCAAGGTCTGGCTGAATCCGCCGATTGAAATCCACCTGCAGGGTAGTGTGGCTTTTGATCCGCGAGGAGTTGTCGCCGGCTCAAACAAAGATAAGTTCTGGCTGGCAATACGACTAAAGGAAATCAGCAGTTACTGGTGGGGTGAGTGGACGCAGGCAAGCCATCTCGATGAACTCGTGATTAGTCCGCGTGTGGTGCTGGAGGCGCTCGGGACTGCAGCGGTTGGCAGTGAGAGGGGCGGCGGAGAGAATTGGTCTTTGTCGAAAGAAGGGGTGTTTGATGTCCTTACAAAACGTGGTGACCAAGGCAGAATAACAAAGAAAATGTATGTTTATTGTTGTGACTATTCGATTCGCAGGATTGAGTATTTCGGTCCGGATGGCCAGGTTGCGGTTGTTGCAGAGTTGGATAAATACCGGAAGGTTGCGGGAAGTTTTGCTGTGCCAAGCCTTATAAAGGTTGTCAGACAGAATGGGGGTGCAGATGATTCGGTAAGCATTAGGGTCACTCTGCGGTCTGTAAAGCCGGCGAGCTTTACTGAGCAGCAGCGAGACCGGCTTTTCACTCGGCCTGAGGCGCGAGGTTTCGAGCATGTTATGATGAATGTTGGGGGAATTTGGGTTGAGCAGCAGTGAGGACTGCAAAGTAAAAGCATAGACGGCGTGGGAAAGACGAGAAGTTTGTTTATGGCCAGGGCAAGTTTGAAAGAGCGAATCAAGCAGGGTCTATTCTTGCTGGACGGGGCGATGGGGACTCAATTGATCGCCCGCGGGATTGAGGTGGGTAAGTGCAATGACTATCTGAATATTGAGTCAGCCGATATCGTACTTGATGTTCACCGTTCCTATTTGCAAGCCGGTAGCGATGCAGTTCTTACGAACACGTTTGGGGCAAATAAATACGCCTTAGCCCGGCATGGGTTGGCGGAGGAGGCGGCCAGGATCAATGAGGCCGGCGGGCAGATAGCTCGGCGAGCAGCAGGGGATGAAAGATACGTGTTAGGTGATATTGGGCCGAGCGGCGATTTCTTGCAGCCTTTGGGGAACTTGAAACCCGAGGAACTAAGAGCCACGTTTGCCGAGCAGGCCAAGGCACTCTTGGCCGGTGGTGCAGACGGTTTCATAATCGAGACTATGACCGCCCTTGACGAAGTGACAATCGCAGTTGAGGCGGTGAAATCGGTTGGTTCTGGTTTGCCTGTATTCGCGTCCATGGCTTTCGATAGGGCAGGCGATGATTTCAAGACGATGATGGGCGTTGATGTTGAGGCGGCAGTTTCCAAAACCGTTTCGCTGGGTGTTGATGTGGTAGGATTTAATTGTGGCACGCTGTCACTTGACGAATATGTGGAGCTGGCGGAGGAGTTTGTCTCAGCAGCCCGAGCTGTGTCGGACGATGTGGTAGTATACGCTGAGCCAAATGCCGGCAAGCCGGAATTGGTTGACGGTAAGGCGGTCTATAAAGTCTCGCCAGGCGATTTTGCAGATGCGGCTGCGAAGATACGTGCAACTGGTGTGACTATTATCGGCGGCTGCTGTGGAACAGGGCCAGAGCACATTGCAGCCGTGAGCAAGAGGCTGCCAGTTGGCAACGGATAACGACAGACAAAGGACGACGGGCGAAATACGAGGGAGGAAAATCCGAACATCTAAATAGACACGGATTTACACACGATTAACCCTGGATCATTACAGGATTCCTGCTTGGCGCAGGAATGACAGAAGCCTCAAGCATTAAGGAATTCGGCGATTTGCCTCCTATTATTTGTCCAGTTCTTCGCGAAGGCTCTGTGGCAGTGATACTTTAAGTTGCGGATATTTCTCTATGATGCGAAAAATGTCAGCTAAATCCTTTTGCCGTTTGCTCTTTCGCCGCGTCTTATCCATGTATGCCCATACTTTACCCTGCAACACATCTTCAAGGCGTGCGACCTTCATCCTGTAACCCAGCATGTCCCTGTCCTGTGCAAATGAAACAAACCTCTGGTAGCGTGGGTCAGTCTGAAGTTGTATCCGCAAATCGGAGTTCGGGCTGGTGATGTTCATGCTATGCTCGAATTGCTCAATTTTTAAGCCGTGTTCTTTGGCCGCTTTGCAAATGGCCTCGACATCTTCGGCTGCCGCGACGACATCCATATCCAAGCTCACGACCGGCTCAACATAAGCGTTTACGGCAAGTCCTCCGATCAGGCAATACCGCGAACCCGTTTTGGAGAGAATGTCCAGAAGTATTTGGATAATGTCTGATTTGCCATTTGCCAAAGCGTTGACAAATTCCTTACCTGTCATCGCATTCCTTTCTTCGAGCGACCTATATAGTCAACAACATTTTACCAAATATATCAGCCATTGAGAAGTGCGGCGATTCGCTCGATGGACTTGGCAGTGGCGCCCTGGTTTTTTCTGATTACTTCTTGGCCATTATTCGCAGTCCTTTGAGCGAAGTCGGGTTCAATAAGGCATTTCTTGATAGTCTCGAGCAGTTCCTCTTTGTCATTCACCATGATAGCACCCCGATCTTTGAGAAGTGCATCGACGGTCTGCCTGAAATTAAAGGCGTGCGGGCCGAATATGGTACATTTGCCAAGGGCTGCGGCCTCCATCATGTCGGAGCCACCCATCGGAACGAGTGAGCGGCCAACGAAGATCACGGTGGCAAGTGAATAAAACTTTCGCAAATCACCCATCGTGTCACCAAGAATAATAGTCTCAATACTCGATGCTCGATATTTCCGCCGCGGCGGACTCGATTTTCCTGCAGCTTGGTTTTTTACCTGGCTGTATCTAATAAACTCCAAGCCGGTCTGCTTTATCAGTTCTGCAACTTCGTCGAACCTCTCGGGTTTACGCGGTACTATTGCCAGACGCAGGTCATCGAATTGCTTTTGCTTCTTTAGCTTCTGGTAGACGTCCAGCAGTATCTTTTCCTCATCGTTTCCGGTGGCACCCGCAACCCACAATCTTCCATCCTTAATATTTAGTTGATCTGCAAGGGCATCGGCACCTTCGACTTTGTTGGTGATTTGTGCGGTGTCGTACTTCAATGAGCCGGTGACAATTACTCTTTCAGACGGACAGCCGAGATCTTTGAAACGCTCGGCATATTCGTCTGTCTGGGCAAGAACGAGACTGACCTTGCCAAAGATTTTTTTGGCAAACGGCTTGACTTTTCTATATCTGGAAAGGCTTTTGTTACTTATTCGGCCATTGATTACGACGACAGGCGTGTTTAATTGCTGTGCTATTCGGACAAAATTAGGCCAGACTTCCAGCTCCATCAGCAGACAGAGGGCCGGACAGATTCTGCGAAAGGCACGGCGCATTATCCAAGAAAAATCAAGAGGGAAATAAAACACCTGCAGATTTTCGCCGAATACGGCGCTTGCACGGGCGAAGCCGGTATCAGTAGTAGTGCTGATAACGATTTCAAAGTCGCGGAATTTAGTCTGGAGCTCTCTGATAATGGTCTTGGCCGCATTTACCTCCCCCACGCTTACGGCGTGGAGCCAGATACATTTCTTGTCCGGACTCTTGCGGATGACTTTGCCGAACCGTTGGGACCAGCCGGCCCGGTACCGTTTGTGCCTGATGACGCGGTAGACAACCATAGGGCTTATAGCTACGCCGAGCAGCAAATACAGCAGATCGAGGATGAATCGCACCTGGCTTTCCTAATAGAACAAAGGCATCTGCAAAATTGCAGGTTAGGCATACTTTGGCAAGAAAAAATCGTTTTTTGATTTTTTCTTGTTAACCAGTGAGTTCTTTCTTAACAAACAGTTAAGCGATTATTTAAGAAAATCAAAAAACGGATTTTCTTAAATAATATATGCCTAACCTGCAATTTTGCAGAACTCATACAGGTGAAATTAAGGAGAAGACACATATGAGTGGAAAACAGACAAGGAGACGGTTTCTGCAGGTAGCAGGTGTAGGGGCAGCAGTTTCATTGACGCAGGCTGGAAGCTCCTTTGGACGTGATCGACGGCCACGCGGACAAGAGCGAACTCAGGGCAGACGGGCCGGTAAGAGGCTCTTTGAGCTGGGTTTGGCCTCGTACACTCTACGGAAATTCAAACTTGATGAAACGCTGGCGATGACCAAGCAGCTTGGGTTGAAGTATATATGTTTCAAGAGCTTTCATCTGCCCTTGGAGAGCACCGAGGCTGAAATCAAAGAAGTGGTAGCAAAAGTCAAAGAGGCTGGACTTGCACTCTACGGCGGCGGCGTGATCTCCATGAAGAAGGAAGCTGACGTGCATCGTGCCTTTGATTATGCCAAAGCTGCGGGAATGAAGGTCATTGTTGGGGTGCCGAAGTATGAACTGCTGCCGTTGGTCAATGAGAAAGTTCAGGAATATGATATTAAGGTAGCCATTCACAATCACGGGCCGGGAGACAAAAACTATCCTACACCAGCCAGTGCCTACGAACGGATAAAGGATCTGGATAGGCGCATCGGCCTCTGCCACGATATCGGCCACACGATGCGGGCAGGAGTAGACCCTGTGGAATCGACCAGGAAGTTTGCGGACCGGCTCCTGGATGTGCACATGAAAGATGTGTCCGCGGCAACTGCGAAAGGACACGGAGTGGAAGTCGGTCGAGGCGTGATTGACGTTCCGAACTTCCTGGCGACGCTACTGAGAATCAGATATTCGGGAATCGTGGCGTTCGAATACGAAAAGGACGCCGAAGATCCACTTGCAGGACTTGCTGAGTCAGTCGGCTACGTAAGGGGCGTGCTGGCAGCTATTTCGTGATACCTGCTGCCAGCATCGAACATCCAGTAGCCTGTCAAATTTGATTTTAGAGGTTGTCATTCCGCATCCATTCGGCTGCGCTCAAGGCAGGCTTTGATGCGGAATCTACTTTTGTAACCGTTCACAGCGTACAAGTTGCGTTCTTGGGGTCATTGCGAGGAGTTTTACGACGAAGCAATCTAAAATGTAACGATTGAGATTGCCACGGTCCACCT
>DAOWID010000403.1 GCA_030641115.1 Planctomycetota bacterium
TATCGATAAAGTGATAGATGCAATAGTGACAGCAGCGCGGAAAAACCTGGCTGGACAGGATACGTGATTCTTAGAAGGCTTCTGCAAAATTGCAGGTTAGGCATACTTTGACAAGGAAAAATCGTTTTTTGATTTTTTCTTGTTAAACAGTAAGTTGTTCTTTAACAAATAGCTAAGCGATTACTTAAGAAAATCAAAAAACGGATTTTCTTAAATAATATATGCCTAACCTGCAATTTTGCAGAACTCCTTGATTCTTAACTGAATGAGTTGAAGATGAAACAAGAAGACCGGGGCTGTGACGCCAACTTGACAGTTATTGACGAGAAAGATATCTCTGAAGAATTGGATATTGCCATCCGTGAGGGGCTCGTGGAGTGCTTCCCGCCTGACACAGAGTATTTTTCCAGACAAAGCTGGTGGCACACAAGACCGGCATGGCGTGTTCTTGTGGTGGGTGATGATGGGAAAGTGATCGGTCATATCGCGGTTGTGGTCCGAACGGTTTCGGTGGGACCGGGCCGTGTCCCTGTCAGATCGGCCGGTATACAAAGCGTTTTTGTCCGACCGGAACATAGAAGCGAAGGGCTGTCGGATCAGATGATGGCACAAGCCATGACCGAGGCCGAACGGCGACAAATAGACGCGGGTCTGCTATTCTGTGTGCCGAAATATGAACCGGTATACCGACGAATGGGCTGGATAAGGATCGACGCAGATGTTCTCATGCGTAACGAAGAGGGCAAGGCCGTACCGATTCCCGGAAAAAATATCGCGATGGCGTTCCCTTTGAATGAAAAGGAGTTTCCCATCGGCCAGATCGACCTGGAGGGTCCTGATTGGTAATTATGTGTGCCGCTTGGACAAGCGCCTGGCGGCGCAAAATCAGCTGGATTGAGTTAGTTAGGAGAGAGTTGAAGTGAACACAACTTTGCTTATTATAGCCGCGGGTATGGGGAACCGATACGGCGGACTAAAGCAGATCGATCCGGTCGGACCAAATGGCCAGATCATCATCGAGTATTCGATGTTTGACGCGATAGCGGCGGGCTTCGACAAGATCGTCTTTGTTATAAGGCGTTATTTCGAAGATGCGTTCAAAGAAAAGATTTCCCGAAAACTCGAAGGCAAGGTGGAGACCGCTCATGCTTACCAGGAGCTGGACTCATGTCTTGGAGGATTTACAGTACCCTCAGGTCGCCAGAAGCCTTGGGGTACGGGCCACGCTGTTTTGGTGGCAAAGGAGTTGATCGCGGGCTCCTTTGCTGTGATCAATGCCGACGACTATTATGGCCCAAATTCGTTCAAGACCATGAAGCATCACCTCAGCACAACGGCTGCAGATTGCGAGAACGAGTATGCTATGATTGGCTACACACTCAGGAACACACTTTCCGAATATGGGGCGGTATGTCGCGGTGTATGTCAGTGCGATGAACAGATGTTACTGAAAAAGATTGTCGAGCGAACCAGCGTTGAAAAACAGGGTGAAGGGGCCAAATGTCTTGATGAGGCAGGCAAGCCAATTTTCTTAACAGGCGATGAGGTAGTCTCGACGAACTTCTGGGGTTTTCGACCATCGGTTTTCGGTCACCTGGAAAGGCTTTTCAGAGATTTTCTGGACAAGTCCGGGCAAGATACGAGTGCTGAGTTCTATATACCGACGGCCGTTGACACGTTGATTCACGACGGCAGCATTCGTGTAAAGGTCTTGCCTGCGAAGGACAACTGGTTCGGTGTTACTTACCGGCAAGACATGCCGGGTGCACGCAAGTGTATTCGTGAATTGATAGACAACGGCATGTATCCGGAAAGACTTTGGCAGGGCAATGAGTCTTAACATTGAGCAGATATGCAAACAGTTTCAGAGCCGGGGCACGTTTCTCAAAACTGAGCCTTTTGGTAGCGGCTATATTAACGACACTTACCTTGTGACACATGACGCCAACGGCGTCCGTGTACGTGCTATCCTTCAGCGAATTAACCACGACGTATTTAAGGATCCGCCCGCGGTTATGGACAACATCACTCGTGTTACCGGTCATGTGCGTGAAAAATTACAGGCCGAAGGTGCAGACGATATATTGCGACGTGTTCTGACAGTTATTCCTGCTCGTGACGCAAAGAGCTACCACAAAGACCCTGATGGCAATTACTGGCGGCAGTACGTTTTTATCGAAGACGGAAAAACGTTCGACACTCCTCAGTCACCCAGAGTTGTCTACGTTGCTGCGAAGATGTTCGGCCAATTCCTAAGGATGCTGGCAGACTTGCCTGAGCCGCCATTGAATGAGACCATTGCGGACTTCCATAATGGGCCGAGGCGTTTCCAGGCATTCCAAAATGCGATCGCGGCTGATGTTTACGACCGAGCTAAAAATGCAAAGGCAGAAACCGAATTTGTTCTGCAACATGCTTCCATTCTCGACGTATTGGGCGAACTGGTCAACAGCGGACAAATCCCCGTCCGCGTTACACACAACGATACCAAGATTAACAACGTTATCTTTGATGACAAGACAGGCGAAGGTCTTTGTATTATTGACCTCGACACTGTTATGCCCGGATTGATTCTTTACGATTTTGGCGATATGGTGCGCACGGCCGCTTGTCCCGTGCAGGACGATGAGAAAAATCTGTCGAAAGTCACTATACGAATGGATTTGTTCGAGGCACTTGCGCGTGGTTTCCTCGAAGAAACTGCTTCGTTCATAACTGCCGCAGAAAAACAGCATCTGGTCTTTGCCGGCAAAGTGATTACCTTCGAGCAAGCCGTTCGTTTTCTGACCGACTACCTGCAGGGCGATACTTATTACAAGACCAGCCACTCGGAACACAATCTCGACCGATGCAGGACACAGCTTAAACTCGTTCAGTCGATTACCGAGCAGCAGGAAGCCATGATTGGTGCTCTGTCCGATCGGCCATGGAATCCCAATCAACAACGGCAACTCAGGCCGTCTTAAGGACTGAACCCGCCGCGGCGGGCTCTTGTTAAGGAGTCAAATATGGAAGCCAAAAACAACAGAATAAGTAAAGTGTCCCGCAGAGATTTTGTGAAGTTGACTGCGGTTGGCGCCGCAGGAGTGGCGCTAAACAGCAGTGTGCTTCCAGTCATAGCAGGTCCATTCGAAGGGAACGAATACCTCAACACTATTCCAATCGACAAGAAACTCCGTCCAGAGTGGATCGCTTCGCTCACCGCGCGGGGAGAACCCACTGTTGTGACCCATCCTGCCGCCCTGCAGCACATCGGGATGCCCGTTGGCGGCTTATTCACCGGGACGCTTTATCTCGGTGGCGATGGAAAATTATGGCTCTGGGACATTTTCAACCACGTGGTCGAAGGCATTGTACCCAGGCAGGTAGAATATAAGGGGCAGACTATAGGAACGCGTAGCGGAGCTAACTACGTGTCTCCCGCTCCGTGCCAATCCCCACTTGACCAAGGCTTCGCTGTTCGAGTTAATGGAAAAGTTCGCGCACTGGACCGCACCGGCTTTGGAAGTGTCTCTTTCCAGGGGCAATATCCGATTGGGCGCGTGACATACAAAGACAAAGACTGTCCCGTTTCAGTTAGATTAGAAGCCTACTCACCTTTTATCCCCCTTAACAGCGATGATTCTTCGCTTCCGGCTACAGTTATGAGCTATACGGTCAAGAATGAATCCAGCCGAACTATCACTGCTGAAATCAGCGGCTGGTTGGAAAATGCTGTCTGTCTCTACCACCGCGATCAGGTTTCCGGTATTCGACGAAACCGTATCTTAAAGGACGCGGGCATGACGTTTCTGTCCTGTGCGGCCGAGCCTGTCCGTGGTCCGGATGTATCCGCGCGGCCCGACATCTTATTTGAAGACTTCGAGAAGGCGAACTACGAAGGCTGGGCCGTTACCGGTACGGCCTTCGGCGATTCACCCATCAAGATGGCGGATATGCCCGACTATCAGGGCGATGTTGGCGGTAAGGGACAGCGCGTAGTCAACACGCATAACGTACGCCAGGGCGAAGACGTCCGCGGCGGCGACCAGCACATAGGTACCTTGACCAGCAAGCCTTTCGTTGTGCGGCGAAAGTATATCAATTTCTTAATCGGAGGCGGCACCCACAAAGACAAAACCTGCGTGAACTTGCTCATCGCCGGCAAAGTTGTGAAATCCGCGACTGGCCGGAATGATAATCGGATGAATCCGGCCTCCTTTAACGTAATGAAATGGCAGGGGCAGCAGGCTCAGATAGAGATTGTCGACAAAGAATCTGGAGGGTGGGGCAACGTCGGCGTGGACCATATCGTGTTTTCCGACCGGCCCGCAGAAGCATTTGTCATGGAAGAACTGCACGATTTTGGCACGATCAGTTTGGCCTTGCTCGACAGCAGCCCCAGAGACCTGGCTAGCGCTTCGATTTCTCAGCCCGGACAGTTCCAACAGTTGGTCGAGGATGCAGGTAAACCACTGAGCGAGAAGCTGATTGGTGCTGTGGGCCGAAAGATTTCGCTAAAGCCACAGCAAGAACAAACCACAACTTTCATCGTCACCTGGCATTTCCCGAATTTGTCGTTGGCCGGGATGAACGATGTCGGCCGATACTATGCTTCCCGCTTCGCAAATGCCCGGGCTGTAGCCAAATACGTGGCCGGCAACTTCAAGAGGCTGAGCACATCTACCCGCTTGTGGTGTGATACGTGGTACGACTCATCGCTGCCATATTGGTTCCTCGATCGAACCATGGCCAACACAACTACGTTGGCCACCAGCACCTGTTATCGCTTCAAGGATGGCCGCTTCTGGGCCTGGGAAGGAATAGGCTGCTGCCATGGCACATGCACGCACGTTTGGCACTATGCGCAGGCTATAGGTCGTCTGTTTCCTGAAATTGAACGGAATCACCGCGAGCAGGTGGATTTTGGGATTGCCTTTCACGCTGATGGCGGCATCGGTCACCGGGCGAATCTCAGCCAAAGTTCTCACCCAGCCCACGATGGACAGTGCGGCCGCATACTCGGCGCCTACAGGGAGCATCAGATGACCGCTGACTATGCTTTTCTGAAGCGAATGTGGCCGAAGATCAAGAAAGGCATTGAGTACATGATCCAACATGACGGCAACAGTGACGGCATCGTTGAGGGATCCCAGCCGAATACGCTTGACGCCGCCTGGTTCGGTAAGATTTCGTTCCTGGCTTCACTTTACCTCGCAGCACTGCGAGCAGGGCAGGCCATGGCCAGTGAAGTTGGAGACAGCGAATTCGCCCAGCGTTGCAGAGATATCGCTGAACGCGGGCGCCGGAGTATTCTGGAACTCTACAACGGGGAATACTTCTACCAGATTGAGGATCCCAATCATCTGGAGGCTATTGGAATCGGCAAAGGCTGCTACATCGATCAGGTTTTTGGCCAAAGTTGGGCCTTCCAGGTGGGTCTTGGCAGACTGTTCGATGAACAGAAAATCAAAAGCGCCCTGCGTGCCCTGTGGAAATACAACTTCGTGCCGGATGTCGGCCCGTTCCGTGAGAAGTTTAAGCGGGGCCGCTGGTATGCTGCGGCGGGTGATGCCGGCTTATTGATGTGCACCTGGCCCAAGGGCGGTTTACGGGAAGACTTCAAAAAACACTGGCAGTACATGTATTTCAATGAATGTATGAGCGGTTTTGAATGGCAGGTGGCCTCGCATATGATTTGGGAAGGTATGATCACTGAAGGGATGGCAATAGCCCGTGCGATTCATGACCGGTACGATGCTGCTCTCCGCAATCCTTATAACGAAATCGAGTGCTCTGACCACTATGCCCGCGCCATGGCCAGCTATGGCGCCTTTATTGCTGCCTGTGGTTATGAATATCATGGCCCCAAAGGATACCTGGCCTTCGAGCCCAGAGTAAACCCACAGAACTTCAAGGCGGCTTTCATCGTTGCTGACGGATGGGGAAGCTTCTCACAGAAGATTTCGCCACGTAAGCAGACTGGACGTGTCGAGCTTAAGTATGGGACCTTGAAACTAAATGAATTAGGGTTTGAATTGGCCGACGGTTTGGACCCCGCAAAGGTTACCGCAAAGCTTAACGGTAGAAATGTACAGCTTCGGTATGACTTGGATGGCCGCCGATTGCGAATCTCCTTTCGCAGTCCTGTGTCTCTGGTGACAGGGGACAAGCTACTGGTTGAAATAGGACAGATGTAGTAAAACTAAAGACGGTAAGGGTCTGCGAAATACAAGACAACAGAAATAGTGAAATATTGCGTGAAAGAGAACACTCATGAAAAAGGTTGCGCATATTACTCTGGGCATCGTCTTGAGTGCGTTAGTCATTTCTAATGACTGTAAGAGTGATGGACATAAGCCCATAATAGGTGCTGAAGCCATCATGAAACATTTGGCTGAAGGTTCCAACGGCATGACCCCAACGGCGAAGGAATTCGACCTTGAGTGGGTCCGATCATTGGTCCAGCGCGGTGAGCCAACGGTCTATACGAAGGGAAACGGCTCGAATTTCGAGTATATCGGCATGCCGATCGGTGGTATCGCAACCGGTCAATTATACTTGGGCGGCGACGGCAAGTTGTGGTACTGGGATATCTTTAATAACAAAGGGCGGCGGCACGTAAGAGGAGTACGAACTTATGCAGACCCTTACAAACGCAGCAATTTGGAGAACCCTGCTTACAATAACATTCGACAGGGCTTCGCCATCCGTACGTCCGCTGCCGGGCAACCGCAGGTTCGGACACTCGACCGAGATGGGTTTTCAGATATTAAGTTCAGTGGCCAGTATCCGATCGGCACTGTGACTTATCGCGATGCTGATTCGCCGGTGTCGGTCAAGCTGGAGGCCTTTTCGCCTTTTGTCCCACTTGATCTGGAAAGCTCGACCTATCCCGCCACGGTGCTCAATTATACGATTTCTAACAGCAGCGAACTTACTGTTACGGGCAAGATCACCGGATGGCTTCAGAACGCTGTCTGTCTGGACACTAAAAGTAAAACCTACGGAGAATTACGCAATCGAATTGTTCGTCGTCCGGGTATGACTTTGCTTTTTTGTGACGCAGCGAAGTCAGCCCCGCCACCGGTGGCAGAGGCCAGAGAAGATATTGTCTACGAGGATTTTGAAGGCGAAAACCTGGATAAATGGACTATTGAAGGACATGCGTTTTCAGGTGTCCCCAGACCTAATTATCACCACCAACCGCTTCGGAATCACCGGGGCAAAGGGTTGGCAGATTCATTTTTCAATAACGGCAAAGAAGCAAGTGCTCAAGCCAGTGACAATCCTACCGGCAAAATGACAAGCAAGCCATTCGCAATTCAAAGGCACATGATTAAGTTCCTCATCGGCGGTGGCAGACATCCCGGCCAGACCTGTCTCAATCTGCTAATTGACGGCAAGGTCGTACAAACAGCCACCGGCAAGAACAGCGAAGAGCTAAGCTGGCAAATATTTGATGTCTCAAAATATGTGGGCAAAATTGCCCACATAGAGATCGTTGATGCGCATAGTGGCGGCTGGGGGCACGTCATGGTCGATCAGATCACGTTCACTGACAAGAGAATGCTTGAAGCCGACCAAATTCCTTTCGACAAGAAAAAGGATTACGGCTCGATGGTTTTAGGGATTTTGGACAGGGACGACGCCGAAGGCGTATTTGCCGGAGCGGCTGTGAAATTACCTGACGGTGTTTTTGACGCCGGAACGGAGCTTTTGGTTAGTAGGTCTTCTGATGATAATAGGAAACTTATCGGTTCAGTTGGAAAAAAGTTTGTGCTCAAGCCGGGTGACAAAGCGACTGTCTCCTACGTTTTGAGCTGGTACTTCCCTAATCTTTATCTTGCGGAGTTCAGAGATAGATATCTTGGCCGCAGTTATGGCCAGCGCTTCGGCTCCGCACTTGATGTCGCCAAGGAGATTGGCTCACGCTATGAAAAACTGGCAACGCAAACTCGCCTGTGGCGCAACACCTGGTACGATTCGACACTGCCATACTGGTTTTTGGATCGGACTTTTTTGAATACTTCTATTTTGGCTACCAACACCTGTTATCTCTTTCGGGACGGACGGTTTTACGGTAACGAAGGTGTTTACCACGGCGCCGGTACCTGCACGCACGTGTGGAGTTACGTTCAGGCCACAGGACGGCTGTTTCCCGAACTTGAAAGGCGACTGCGCGAACGTGTCGATTACAATCCCAAAATTGCTTTTGATTCAAGTACCGGCAAGGTCGGTTATCGCAGCGAGTTTGATAGAAACGATGCAGTGGATGGGCAGTGCGGTGTTATCCTGCGCACTTTGCGTGAGCACCAGATGTCTGAAAGTGACGCTTTTCTGCGCCGCAACTATGACGCGGTGAAAAAGGCAATGAACTACTTGGTCAATACCTATGATGCCGATAAAGACGGTATTCTTACCGGCGGACAGCACAACACGCTCGATGCAAAGTGGTACGGCAAGATTACGTGGCTGAGCCTTTACTACGGCGCCGCACTGCGAGCAGCAGGCCAGATGGCCAACGAGATGGGTGACGATGAATACGGCCGGCGTGTGCGCAGCCTTGCTGATCACGGGCGCACATATATTGAACGGAAGCTCTTCAATGGAGAGTATTTTATTCACGAGCCAGATCCAGACCATCCTAAATCGCCTGGTGTCTTCAATGGTTGTGAATACAGCCAACTGCTCGGGCAGGGCTGGGCGTATCAGGTCGGGTTGGGCGAGATTCTTGATCCTGAGAAGGTGACTACGGCTCTGAACTCTTTGTGGAAGTATAATTTTTCCACGGATGTTGGGCCATTCCGAGAGGCGTTCAAGGGTGGTCGTTGGTACGCAATGCCCGGCGAGGGCGGCCTGATTGCCTGCACGTGGCCCCACGGTGGTCAAGAGGCTCTCACGCACGGCAACCGGCATTTCGCAGGTTACCTGAATGAGTGCCAAGATGGTTATGAATATGGGGCGACTTCCTTGATGATGTGGCATGGCATGGTCTACAGGGCATTGGCACATACGCGTACGCTGCATGATAGATACCATGCTTGCAAACGTAACCCGTGGAATGAGATCGAATGGGGAGATCACTATTCGCGTTCAATGGCCAGCTATGGTCTGTTTACCGCCGTAACCGGCTTTGAGTATCATGGGCCGAAGGGATACATAGCCTTCTCGCCACGCCTGACACCTGGAAATTTCAAGGCTGCATTTACCAGTGCCGCCGGCTGGGGAAGCTTCACTCAGAGAATTGCAGGGCATACACAGACAGAAATACTTGATTTGAAATATGGTCACCTGCGATTGCAGAGTCTGGGATTCGATTTGCCGGATGGAACCAGTCCCACGGGCGTTGTGGTAAAAGCGGCTGGTAAGGAACTTGATGCGAGACACTCAAGCCAAGGACGTCGCGTGGTTATAAATCTCGACACACCCGTGGAGATTAAAGCAGGGCAGACTATTGAAATCAGGATGACCTTCTGACAGAGAATGAAAGTGATCCTTAATCCGATGTGGTCACCGAGTGCTAACAAGGAAGTTCTTAACAAGAGTCTTGCAAAAGTTCGTTTCTTAACTGAGAAAGGATACTCTTATGATTCTGAAATACACTGTAAAGGCGATTTTGGCGAGTTTTCTCCTCACTGTCTGCGGTTGCAGTACTGGTCTCATAGATGGGCCCTACCAAGCCACGGGTATTAAGATCGGTGAGGTGACAGACAAAACAGCAATCGTCTGGACGCGTCTGACGCGCCATCCGGAACGGGTCGGATCGGCAGCACCCATGCCTGAGATTCTCTATCGTGACCCCAAGAGCGGCAAACTAATCAAGAAACCAAAATCAAGGGCCAACTCAACACCTGTCGTCAATTTTCCAGAGGGTTCGACAATCCAAACTATTGAAGGGGCTGTACCAGGGACGCTGGGAAAAGTCAGGGTCCTGTACAAGATGGAGGGCGCTTCCGGTTGGAAAGCCACCCATTGGCACGCGGTCGATCCAAGACACGATTATACCCATCAGTTCAAATTGACTGACCTCAAGCCTAATGCCAAGTATCAGGTACGTGTGGAGGCCATGGCAGCACGAGAGAAAGGACAGGTCGTGGACGGCAGGTTTCGAACAGCACCACGCCCCGATCAACCTGAACGGGTTGTCTTTATGGTCTCAACGGGTCAAGCTTATCCCGATCAAGATGCTCCCGGCGGCGGTTTCAAGATCTACCCCGCCATGCTCAAGCTTAATCCGAGCTTCTTTGTACATACCGGCGATATCCTTTACTACGACAAGAGGGCTAAGACTTTATCGTTGGCCCGATGGCATTGGACCCGCATGTATAGCCTGCCGACCAACGTTGAATTTCACCGCCGGGTTGCCAGCTATTTCGTCAAGGACGACCATGACACCTGGGTGAACGATTGCTGGCCCAGCATGGAAACTAAATTCATGGGGGATTTCACGTTCGAGCAAGGCCAGGCGGTATTCTTAGAGCAGGTGCCAATGGGTGAGCGAACCTGGCGAACCTTCCGATGGGGTAAGGACCTGCAGATATGGCTGGTCGAAGGGCGCGATTTTCGCAGTCCCAATCCAATGCCCGACGGCCCCGATAAGACAATCTGGGGCAAAGAGCAAAAGGCATGGTTCAAACGAACTGTCCGGCAATCGGACGCGACGTTTCGAATTTTGATCAGTCCGACCCCGATTGTTGGGCCTGACCGAACGAATAAGCATGACAACCACTCAAACGTAGATTTTGCGCACGAAGGTAATGAGCTGAGGGAGTTTATTTCAAAACAGGAAAACATGTACGTTATCTGCGGAGACCGTCACTGGCAATATGTATCGGTGGACGCAAAAACAGGTGTGCGGGAATACTCATGTGGCCCGGCTAGCAACAAACATGCCGGCGGCTGGAGCAATGATAAGCGATTTCCTGAGCATCGGTACCTCAACGTGATCGGCGGATTCCTCGCCGTCATAGTTGAGCGCTCAGAAGGCAAGCCCGTATTGACCTTTCGACATTACAGCGTTGATGGTGACATTCTCAATGAGGACCATTTGGCGGCTCAATAAGATAGTCCCGTGTATCCGGTGCACAACTGTTAGCCGTTCGACAAGGTCTCGTGGGTAGCGGCTGGCTCGATGGGCAAATCATAAGACTATGTTCTTACGATGAATCACTAAGGACCATCGACAGAAGGTAAAAAGAGCCTGGACATATTATGCTGGATTATGCCATTATCATCTCTTACCTTTCTGCAATCCTTCTGGTGGGATTGTGGAGCGGCAAGGGCATGAAAAGTCTGCAGGAGTTCTCGGTATCCCACCGGTCGTATACGTCGATTGTGATTTTTGCAACGCTCTCAGCTTCGTTCATTGGTGGCGGTTTCTCTATAGGCAACGCGGAGAAGGTTTTTCGCGTGGGCATAGTAAATATCGTAGTCCTTTGGGGATTCAGCCTTAAAGAGCTGCTCGTTGCCAAGTTTATTGCACCAAAGATGGGCAATTTCCCCGACGTCATTTCCGTGGGTGATATCATGGAACGAGGCTACGGGACGATGGCAAAGGTCATAACCGGGTTCTTTTCGGTATTCCTTTGCGCAGGGATTGTAGGCGCTCAGGTAAAGGCAATGGGACTAATCTTCAACGTGTTTCTTGACATCAAACCGATCTGGGGCATCCTGATTGGCTGCGGAATTGTCATCACTTACTCAACGGTAGGCGGGATGCGAGCGGTAGTGTTGACGGACGTCATCCAGTTCTGCGTACTTGCCGTTGGAATACCGGCGGCGCTTGTGTTTGGCATCGTGAAATTGGGCGGCTTTTCCGCCATCAAAGCGGCTGTGCCGGCAGGTCACTTTTCGATCCCGGGCGAGGCGATGACTATAGGCGTTTTTCTGTCGCTGTTTTTTACGTTTCTGTTAGGCGAAACGCTCGTGCCACCTTACGTGCAGCGCTTATTTATCGGGAAAGATGCCACGCACACAGCCCGAGGCACTATGCTCAGCGGCATCTTTTCGATTCCCTTCTTCGCGATAACGGGTGCCATCGGGCTGGTGGCTCTGGCACTTGACCCGAAGCTGGACCCCAACCTGGCCATGCCAACCGTCATTAGTACGGTGCTGCCGGCAGGGATGCGGGGCATCGTCATTGCGGGCGTGATCTCGATAGTGATGTCCTCTGCTGACTCCTTTCTCAACGGCGCAGCGACCAGTTGCATCAATGATTTGGTCAAACCTCTTCGTAAAAACCGACTATCCGAACGGCAAGAGTTGGTTTTGGCCAAACTCACCAACTGTCTTGTGGGAGTTTTTGCCGTCATTTTTGCCATCAAGATTCGCAGCGTGCTCGACATTCTCATTTATGCCTACAACTTTTGGGCGCCGGTCATCGTAGTTCCGTTGGCGGCGGTACTCCTGGGCGTCCGGGTAACAAGGGCCGGATTCCTGGCCGGCATCGTGGCCGGCCTTGCCGGAGTGCTGACATGGAACGGTCTATTGAGGTCCCCGGTGGGAATAAGCGGCCTGGTCATCGGTGTCCTGTGCAACCTTATTGTCTTTGCGGTGACCAACAAGCTTACTACCAGTAACGCCGACTCAAGAAGATGCTCCAGATAGATCACGAATCGTGATGTCCTTGAACCGAATTCTTAACTCATCATTCTTGTGTATTTGCAGTGCTACTGACAGTATTTGCCAAATCGTTCAGCTAACTCCGTGAGCCTTTTGAGTCTTTCGGGCTTAACGTGGGGAGCAACACTACACGCCGAAGAGAGTATGTATCCACTTCCGGGTTTGCCGATTCTGATCCTATCCTTCACCGCCTGTTCGAATGTTTTGTCATCTGCATTGAGCATCTCATTGACGGCGTCGAGATTTCCCTTGAAGAAGAATCGCTCACCATACCTTGATTTTGCCTCTGCCAAATCTACTGTACCAAGCGGCGGAGGATCCAGCGTGTCGATCCCGTCAACGCAAGTTTCACTCATCAGGTCCAAGCGGTCACCAATTGCGCCACAGGTGTGAACGTAGGATTTCAAACCGGCCTCGCGTATAACTCGGAATATCTCATCCTCGTACGCCATAACGAATTCCTGATACATCTGACGGCTGATGAAGCCTGCGCCGGCAAAGGCTGAACTCACCAGTATCGCATCAGGCTCGCAGCCGACGTACAGTTTAATCTGAGCGACAACGTTTTGTGTGAAGGCCGAAAGTAGCTTATGGCATTTATCCGCCTCGTCGATTAAGGCGATAAGGGCTTGCTCATAGCCGAACAACTCCATCAGGTGAGTAAACGGCGAAAAAACCTCTGCATGTACCGAAACGTCTGGAGCAAGCTGTTGGACTTTCTTCAAGGCATCTGTGAACCATGCTGGGTATGTTTTTGGATTAGACAGGTCGGCTTGCGGATCAATATCCCAGAGTTCAGGGGCGTGCCAGGTATTCCAGACATACCCACTTAGCCTATGTGTAGCCGGATCATGGATATCGACCGACTTACAATCTGCCCGCGCCAGAGGTTTCTGCCCTGGTCGGTATGTCTGGGGGTTGTCGTCCGGCGGGACAATTGTCTCAAGTCCTGACTTCCAACGGAGATGTTCGGCATTAATAGTTTTCTGATATGACTTGAGGTTGCTTTTCCAGTTCGGGGGTCGGCCAGGCAAGTTCACCAGAATGCCGTCAAATCCATACCTTCGCCGAAGGGCAACCAGGGCATTGGCAAAGGTTTGGCTATCGAACCATATTTCCGAAGGGCTGTAATCGCAGTGCAGGAAATAATGCCCGAGGGCAAGCTGACACATGACTGGGACTCGATCCGGCATCCTATGATTCATTGCAGCCATTACGCGTTGTTTAGAGTTCATATCATCATTCCCTTCATGCTCTTGGCAGAAGCCCTTTCGCAGATCTAACGATATTGTCTTCAGAAGTATGCTGGACTTGCTATTCTACAATATTTTTCACCTGTTGTGTGACTCTGTATCAACCAAGTGCGCTGACTCTGCTCAGATCGGCTCAGGTGGTCGGATATCTGTATGTATCGTGTGTCAAAGCCAAAGAAAGGTCGCGGGTGAGAGAAACTGATTTGCAAAGGCAAGCCGAATTCGCTATGATAATTATGATATGGCGTGAACATTTTACTATTTGTGAGAACATCGGCCAGATCGTCGGGACTTATTGTACCCAGCAAGCAAGTCGCCTTGGATAGAGAGTGAATGAGCGTATGTCCAGTACTGAAAACAAGATACTGGCTGTTCTCCAACAGGGGCTGCCAAGAAGCCAACGTCCTTATGACGATATGGCCCGGGAGATAGGTATAGACACGTCGCGGTTGCTAGAGATATTGAAGCAGTGGAAACGACAGGGCAAGCTTCGCCGAATAGGAGCGATAGTGAACCATTTCAAAATTGGGCTGGGCGCCGGAGCAATGGTAGCCTGGCGAGTGGAACGCGACCGTGTAACAGAAGTGGGCGAGATATTGGCCAAGTTTGAACAGGTCAGCCACGCCTATGAACGGTATGTCAGCAAGGACTGGCCGTACAGTGTGTATACTATGGTCCACGCCAAAAGTGCCGACGATATCCAACAAATCGTTCTGCAAATGAGCCGGGCCTGTGGGATTTCTAACTACCGCATACTGCTTACGGAGCGAGAGCTCAAAAAGGCGCCGCCAACATATACTGCGCAATTGGGGACGCAGGAAGCCAAGGAAGGAGGATGAAGATGTTAGAACTGCCAGGGCTGGAAATTGCCATATTTGCCTTTGTGGTGGTCGTCTATCTTGCGGCAGCGATAGTCGGCATTGTCGAGTTACTGGCTGGTGGTGAGAAATATAAACGCTTTCTTTTGCCTCTCGTCTCACTGGTGGTAACGCTTGAGGCCGTCATACTTATACTCAGGACTATTGCGATAAAAACGGTGCCGCTGACAGGGTTATTCGAGTCGATGATCGTTCTTACTATTGTATTTGGACTGATACACCTCTTTTTTAGTATCGCTATCCGGCAAGTGTGGTTCGGTTCGGTGATGGGATGGGTGATCCTGCCGATGGTATCGGTTTCAGACCGCCTTTTGTTGCTGAAGGGCAAAGTCAGGGCATATATTGCGATAATAGTGTTTGTGTTGGTTCGATTCGCGATTGTAGGGGTAGCCATTTTAGGTGCTACTCAGCATGACTTTTCACTTTGCGACCAACCGGTTTCTCCAGTAGTAACATACGTGTAGAGATGAAGACTGTAACCTTAGGACTCAATCACAAGAGTGCTCCGATAGAGGTTCGCGAGCGACTGGTATTTGACGCCCCGGAGACTATCGGGGCGCTGAGACGGCTCAAAGACAGATTTCGCGAAGCCGAGTTTGTGCTGCTATCGACATGCAATCGTGTTGAATTGTATTGCGCCAGCAAACGCGAGGGAGGGGTCACGGCGGAAGATCTGGCCAACTTTATGTCGGAGTTTCACAACGTTCCGTTGGAGACGTTTAAGGAATTCCTGTACTCCTACGACAACGAGGATTCGGTCAGACATTTACTGACAGTCGCCTCAAGCCTGGACAGCATGGTGGTGGGCGAGGGCCAAATAATTGGGCAGGTTAAAAAAAGCTACCGGCTTGCTTGTACGGCACAGAGCACGGGAAAGATTCTGAATCACCTGTTTCACTGCGCCTTTGCTACGGCCAAGAAAGTATATACGACTACGTCAATCTCAAGTGGCCGGGTCAGCGTTGCCGGTGTTGCGGTCGAGCTGGCGATGCAGCTTTTTGCCGACATCTCATCAGCGAAAGTTGTCGTGATCGGAGCCGGCGAGATGGGAGAGCTGCTGGTGAGGCATCTTCTCCAGGTAGGATGCAAGGACATAACGATTGTCAATAGGTCTTATGAGCGTGGTCAGAATATGGCCAAACGTCACGGGGTTGTGGCGCGAAAATGGGAAGAGCTCGCCGAGCAGCTAATCCAGGCCGATATTGCAATAGCCTCAGCGGCAGTGCAAGATTACCTTTTCAAGAAGGAATCGTTCAAGAAAATAATGGACAGCCGGCGGAAAGGTACGCTGTTGATTGTCGATATTGCGGTGCCGCGAAATTTTGAACCTTCTGTGAACGAAATAGAAGACGTGTACTTTTACAGCATTGACAACCTTTCTGAGGTGGTCGAACAAAATCGCAAAGCTCGCGAACAAGACATCGCCAACGGCATGCAGATTGTATCCGAAAACGTTGCCGACTTCATGGATTGGTTTGGAGCCAGAGACATAGGTCCCCTAATAGGACAAATGAAGGAAGAATTTGCCCAAATCAGTCAAAACGAGCTTGAGCGTTTTTTTGTCGGAGCCAGACAAGAGGCTTCATGCAAAGAAGTGATGCAGGCGATGGTAAACCGCATTGTTAACAAGCTGCTGCACTGCGTAATTAAGAACGTCAATACTGTGGCTAAAGAGAACGGTGAGGCCGAGGCTGCAAGGCTGGCCGGTAACATCGTGCGGCAGGCTAAAGAGATATCCTTGGAGGCGAATAGTAAGGAGGATGCGAAGCAGGGCAGAATAAACAGTGATAAACATTAGCAAATTGTACTGTGGTCAAGTCACGCCGGGCGATTGGCTTCGCTACGGTAAAAAGGGCTCCGGCGAGCGCAAGGACGAGGTTGTTCCAAAGCGAGCGTCCAAAAGACGTCCCATTGTTGTTTGGAACATTACTAGAGCCTGCAATCTCAAATGCGTTCACTGCTATAATGACAGTGGGGCCAGCAAGGCCCGCAACGAATTGTCAACAGACCAGGCAAAGGTTGTCCTGGATGATCTTGCGCAGTTTGGCGTGCCGTCGGTGTTGTTTTCCGGTGGTGAGCCACTGATGCGTCCTGACCTGTTTGAACTGATTGGATACGCTGGCCAGCGAGGACTGCGCACCGTTATCTCAACTAACGGGACACTGATAACTGCTGATGTAGCCAAGAACATAAAGCAGCGTGGAGTTTCGTATGTGGGTATTAGCCTTGATGGGATCGGGCAAATCAATGACGCCTTCAGAGGAGTACCCGGTGCGTTTGAGAAGGCTGTGCAAGGGATAAAGAATTGTCGGGATGCAGGTGTGCGCGTCGGTTTGAGGTTGACCCTAACGGCGAGAAATGTTCAGGATTTGGTGGGATTGTTTGATTTTCTCGAAGCAGAAGATATTGAGCGGGCGTGCTTTTACCACCTTGTGCCAAGCGGCAGAGGACAGATCATCGCGGATGAGGATCTTACGCACGCTCAAAGCAGAGAGGCAATTGAGACAATTTTGGCCAAGACCAAGCTCTTCAAAGAGTCGGGCAGGAAAACGGACATATTGACAGTCGATAACCACGTTGACGGTGTTTACGTGTACCTGAAATTGCTCAAAGAAGAACGTGGCCGTGCGGCTAATGTCTGGAAACTGTTGACCTGGAATGGCGGGGGCATGTACAGCAGTGGCGTTGGGATTGGGTGCATCGACTTCAACGGCAAGGTCCATCCTGATCAATTTTGGTGGCACTACGATTTAGGAGATGTGCACGAAAGGCGTTTCAGTGAGATTTGGACCGATAGCGATGAGCCATTGCTGAAAGGTTTGAGGAACCGCAGGGCATATATCAAGGGCCGATGCAGGCTTTGTGAATTCTTTGAAGCCTGTGGCGGGAGTCTGCGAGTGCGTGCGGATTTGCATTTCCACGATCCCTGGGCACCGGACCCCGCGTGCTATTTGACTGACGCCGAAATCGGCCTGGACGCGGAGAAAAAAGAGAAATTACAGCACAGCGGAGAAGTCTTCCGAATGCCGGATTAGCTCGGCATGTGCCGACTTCTGCGCTATTGCTGGGAAACCTTTCGAACGGCGGCTATTGTTTTGTTGAAGTCCTTTAGTCTGTGCTCGGTGGAGACAAAACAGGCCTCAAATTGTGATGGCGGCAGATAAATGCCCGCCTTGAGCATCGCAGTAAAGAAGCTTGCATATCTGGCGGTGTCGGATTTCACGGCGGAAGCATAATCAGTCACAATCTCAGCATTGAAGAACAGCGTAAACATTGACCCGATGCGGTTTATGGTATGCTTTAAGTTACGTTTTTGGAGCGCTTGGTCAATGCCATCGCAGAGTCTTTGCGTTGCAAGTTCCAGAGATCGGTATGGCTTTACCGATTTGAGCAGCTTCAGCGTGCTAATACCGGCGGCAACACAGACTGGATTTCCTGAAAGCGTACCGGCCTGGTAGACTTGGCCCTGTGGCGCCAAGTTATCCATGAGTTCGGCCTTTCCTCCACAAGCTCCTATGGGAAAGCCACCGCCAATTATTTTGCCCAAACATGTTAAGTCTGCTTTCACACGAAAGAGCTTCTGGACGCATCCATACGTAAGCCTGAACCCTGTTATCACTTCGTCAAAGATAAGCACACTGCCGTTCCTGGTGCACATCTTTCTGATGGCTTTTAGAAAACCTTTCTTTGGCAGCACCACTCCCATATTTCCCGCTACAGGCTCAACAATCACAGCGGCAATTTTATTGGCGTACTTGTCGAAGGCTTTTTCGAGCGATTGCAGGTCGTTGTATGGCAGCAGGATGGTGTGTTTTGTGAAGTCCCTGGGTACACCCGGACTGCTGGGCATGCCGAAGGTCGTTGCTCCTGAGCCTGCCTGGACGAGCATGTGGTCGACGTGCCCGTGATAACAGCCGACAAATTTTATAACCTTATCTCGGCCTGTACATCCGCGTGCAAGTCGAATGGCCGTCATCACAGCCTCTGTGCCGGAATTGACGAGTCTGACTTTTTCAACTGAGTCAATTGCTTGAACAATCATCGTCGCAAGCGAAGTCTCAAGTTTCGTGGGTATTCCGAAGCTCGTTCCATTGGCCATTACTTTCTTGACTTCATGAAGGACCTGCCTGCGTGCGTGCCCAAGTATCATTGGCCCCCAGGAAAGACAGTAGTCGATGTACTTATTGCCATCAGCATCCCACAGATATGGGCCTTTTGCTTTTTGGATGAATATCGGCTTGGCACCGACCGCCTTGAATGCACGGACGGGGCTGTTTACGCCACCTGGAATTACTGTTTTTGCCTGTCTGAATAATCTGCTATTTGCACTGCCAGTCATCGGAACAGCTCACCATCCAGCTAACTTCAAAGACGTTCGCCTTTACATTTTGGCGACTTTCTGGTAAGTAACCATATAGCAGTCTGTCGCACTGGGGTCAAGCGGAAAGGTATGGTTGCTATGGATGAGCTGGATCACCGGATACTGCAAGAACTTCAAGATGATTTTCCTCTAAGCGAAAGGCCCTACGAAACCATAGCCCATCGGTTAGGAATTCCATCCGACCGTTTGTGGGACAGGTTGCAGAAGCTAATGGCTGAAGGGGTGATTCGCCGGCTTGGCGCGAGCCTTGATTCTTGCAAGCTCGGTTTTTTCAGCACCTTAGCCGCCGTTAGTGTCAAGCCGGACCTTGTTGAGCGGGCAGCCGAAATAATAGGAAAGTTCCCTGAGGTGACGCATAGCTATCTACGCAATGATAATTTCAATATTTGGTTTACCATAATTGCGAGTGACACCGACAGGATTGAGTCTATCCTTGAGCATATCCGTACATCCTTATCGCTTGAGAGTTCAGAAGTCCTCAATCTGCCTATGAAACGTGCGTTCAAGCTCGACGCCCGTTTCAAATCGGCAGAATAGCGGTTCTGAAGAGCAAAGCCAGGTTATGGGCAAACTCTCAACAATCGTAGCGTTAGGCACCGTTTGCACAATTCTGATAGGATCGTGATGCGGTTTGCTCTCCGCTAGTAACCATTCACGACGTATAAGTTGCGTTCTTGGGGTCATTGCGAGGAGTCTTACGACGAAGCAATCCAAAATCTAAGAGCCATTTGCGTTGTTCGCAAGTGGTTGTGTTTCAAGGTAGTTGGAAAAATCTTCAAATCGTATTTACCCCAACATTGCACCATAACTGCTCATTTTTCTTCAGCTAAAAGAAGA
>DAOWID010000094.1 GCA_030641115.1 Planctomycetota bacterium
ATTGGGTTTGTTTTGCATAAAAGGGTCGATTTGTAGAGGATTCTCGACAGTTGTAGAGGTGCCTTATAGGCACGTAAGTAACTATATTCTCGATACTTGTGAATGGTTAAATGGTTCATTGGTTATTCTCCTATGGGGTCTCCGCTTGGCCTTATCTTGCCTAAAAGGCCCAACTTTCCCTCTTTCTCGTATTTCTCTTTCCGCCGTTCTTTCTGCTGTTTTTTCCTCTTACTAGTACGATTCTATTCAATTTAGTTAGATATATATTATACAGAGCCAATAGTTGGCCGTCAAGTGAAATTTTGTATTAGACAGGGATTTACACGGATTTTTTGGGGCACGGAGAGCACGGAGAATTCAGGAGACAGAATACAGGAGACAGGAGGATAAGGGCAAAAGCGCACAGCCCTAAGGGACAGGAAGGAAAATGAAAGGTTAAAGCGCAAAAGGCAAAAGCACAGCGCAAACCTCAAAAAGTATGCCCATAGATATGACAGCTCGCAATTGACCTAATCTTTACTTGACGCCGAGACCAAAGAATCGACAGGCTACGATAGTGACGACGGCAAGCCGGAATACCTCAATAACAACTTCGAGTTTCGTATAGCGTATTGCTTATTTCGTATAGCGTATTTCGTATTGCATATTGCGCAAACGCTCCAAATGATTCGAAAAAAGAAATATGTGTTTAGCCACAGTTGATTTCTTGGTGGCACGGCCATCTTAGCCGTGTTTTTCACGGGCTGCTCGCCGTGCTACGCTTGTCGCAGCAGGGAAGCCCGTGCCACGTCAGGAAACTGGTGATTCAGTTATCTTTGGGCGGGGTCAATTTAAACATGGATTTGGCAAATGAATCCGTGCAAAAAAGTGAGATTTTGATAGTATAGAGCTTATTATTTCCGGCAGACTAGAGTGCTGACAAAAAGTGTTGTATATTATTATGTTGGGCTATGAAAGGAGTATCTGCATGTCGGAAGAACCGCTTGAGATAGGAACTCTTAATGATCTCCAGATCATTGAAATGTGCAAGAGTTCAAAGCTAATTATGGAAAACTTCTCGGTCACTCAAGTCAAGCAGGCGTGCTATGAGCTTAGATCTGGAGACATCTACTACGATCTGACCGAGGGAAGGATTCGTCATGAACTCAGGGAAGGCCAGGAAATACTCATCAAACCTCGGCACATGACGGTTATATTAACATGTGAGGTTCTGGATGTACCACACGACATCGTCGGCAGAATCCTGTCAAAGGGCGCCTTCTTCTCCCTTGGGCTAACTCCTGTCAATACTTACGCAGATCCAGGCTTTTCAGGTAATCTTGGCATAGTCACATTCAACAATTCGAGCAATTACATCCGTATTCCTACTGGGACTGGCATAGCCAAGATCGAGTTCAGTCGTTTGAGGTATCCGGTAGAAAAACCGTATTCCGGTCAGCATGGTTTTCAGACCTCCATTTGGCCAATCCGCGACGATTTGATCGCTTCCTCGGAACAACTCCATGATGATGAGAGAGTCAAGGACGAAATCGATGAACTGGTTATCCAACATGGAGAACTCTACGGCAGGGTGATCCGTCGCGTGTTTCAATATGAGAGGCGTTTGCTCATATTCGCTAGTGCGTTCTTGGTAGTGAATTTTGTGCTACTATGGGCTTTGCAGCACACTAAGCTCTATATCATCGCGGTCGCCGTTGCTGTTGGTGTCCTTGCCAACATAGCTACAACCGTTATCACATTATTGGCTACAAACCTACGGAGGAAGTAATGGAAATAAGGGAACTACTTGAAATTCAGCGGAGGTTCGATCGGGAGCATGGATGGGGAACAGAGAAGACAGAACCAGAAGAGCGGCTAAAAGCAATGGAGAAGGATCTCATCGGGCTCTTAGGGGAAGTGGGCGAAGCTGCGAACTGCCTTAAGAAAGTGAGACTTCATGTGGATGCGGGCCGAGATGCACAGAAGGTTTACGATAACGAGGCGCCTCATCTGAGGGAGGAGCTCATAGACGCTTTCATCTACTTGGTTCGGCTCCTAGATCTTGCTGAGACTGACCTTGAGAAAGAGTACCTCGCCAAGCTGGCCAACAACCGGGAGCGATACAGTGAATTCGAGAATACCGATCGTTGACCTGGCTCCGATCAACACTGGTATGTATGCTGCAGGTGAGCCAACTGGTCAAAACATCAGGTTTTTTCGCCTGCGAGCTGGACGGGGGACAACCGTATGTTTCGTGGGCAACGTCGGAGTGATCCCAGAACTCACACCTAACAACTCAACCGGCGTTATCAATGATACACAGCCCTGGTACAGGCTTTGTGAAGCAATCCGTTCGGCCGGTTCTGTGGCTGGCGTTCAGTTGGGCTGCACCCCACCAAGATACCGCCCCAGAAGGCAGTTTGAACCTAATCCCTTACAGGAAGCGGAACTCAACCGATATAGGGAACTATTTCGAGCTATTTCGGACAAGACGTGGCTACGAATTGAAACCGCATTTCTACGCGGCATCGCGCTCTCTCACGAGTTGGGCTTCGAGCACATACAAATCCAGGCCGCCCATGGTTACTTGTTCTCACTTGTGCTTGATCCCATAATCAATGATACGCGAACAGGGCTGGAGGTCCTGAGAAACGTTATTCAGGCCGTAGCTCGTACTTCGAATGCCCAAGGTTCACTGCGCGTTTCCTGGGGCACAGGGCTACCTGACGACACGCTACGGACGACGGCGATTGTAGATTTGTGGCACCCTTTCCGAAAAGATGTGCGGCTTGATATCTCACGAGGTTACTACAACATGGACAAGTCGCTGATATATCCTTCACCAGAGGCTGGGGAGGCCCCGCTTTTGGCCGATGCTGTTGCTCTCGCCGAAAAATACAGGGATTCTCAAATCAGCGTTGCAGGAAACGTTTGGAATCCTTTCGCTATGCCACCACTCCCTGATAATCTCTCTTTTGCCATCGCTCGCCCCCTAATCGCCGATCCCGATCACTTGAAAAGAATGGCCGATGGACGGGGAATGGTCTGCGACCACTGTGGCAAATGCCATTACTTTTCAAGGGGTTTGCCTTGTTTAGTATGTCCAAAATGGCCCAAGAATGAAGCCGATAGTTCTGTACCACAGTTTTCAGTATCAAGGCGGCCAGTTAGGTAGGGTGCGATGAATCGCACCATACATAGACATCTGGATTCGCGCTGCTTCGACTCCTTCGATAAAACTCCCACCTTCGCCGAGGCTTCGGAGGGCAGGCCGATTTGAGGCAAGGCGCGGTGGTTGGCCACTGAAGTGATGGTGAGAACCCCCAGAGTAAATCTGGGGGCTAAACGTGAGATTGCCGCGTCCGCCCCGGCTACGGTGGATCTTCGAAGGAATACCCCCGGCACAGGTCCGGGGGCTAAGCCGGAAGGGTCCGCCTAACGACGGCGGATCTTCGGTCCGCCAGAAGACGGGGGACTCGCAGTGAGGAGAAAACAGATTCCGCAGCAAGTGCGGAATGACCCTTGGGAATAAGACCCCCACAATAAATGTGGGGGCTAATCGTTTTGCGGTACCCACAAGGGCATGTCCGTATCGCGTATTGCGTCGCCGTGCCGGCGACGGCTAAACGGGCTTTGCCGTGCGGTGGAACCGGCCAGGTAGATCTGAGGGGCAGGTATTGTTGAGGTTGGCAAGCAAAAGCAAAAAATGGTGCAATGGGATGAATAAGTGAAATCATTAGCTGTACTATATGAGGTAGTGGGTTGTGCCGTTGGCTGTTTGAGGGTGTCGAAAATAGCCCATTTGCAGTCTCGGCCTTGACTCCGTTAGCCGATAGTTGGTATAATATGTTGTTGATAGAACAGAAACAGTCCAACTCGTTTTTTTAAGGAGGAGCGAAATGGGCAACTTGAGCAAGATTTTCGGCCTGGACCGGCCTGGATATGTTACTGCAACAAGGCGTGCTCCATCGCTTAGGCGCAAACAGTGCGGTCGATTAACAAGACCATTACTTGTATTGCTTGTTGTTTGCGTATTTGGCCCGTTAGCCGAGGCAAAATACGGCGGGGGCAGCGGGACGCAGCAAGACCCGTATCTGATTTGCACAGCCGAGCAGCTCAATACCATCGGGGCCAATCAGAGCGACTGGAACAAGCACTTCAAGCTGACGGCGGATATCGACCTGAGCGGCTATACAGGCACCGATTTCAATATGATCGGATACTACGTGGCTTGGTATTCCAACGATAACATACCATTCACGGGCGTATTCGATGGCAACAATCACACAATTTCAAACTTCAGCTACACTTCTGCTGATAAAAATGGCATTGGACTTTTCAGCTACGTCTCGATGCCCAGCCAAGTCAAGAATTTGGGCTTGATCAATCCGAATATCTTTGCACAAGGAGGGTATGTCGGTTCGCTGGTAGGCTACATAAATAAGGGAATCATCACCGACTGCTATGCTAAGGGTGCCAGCATTTCAGGCAGTAGTAATGTCGGTGGGCTGGTGGGGTCAAATGATGGCCTAATCGTTGACTGCTATTCGAGCGGCAGTGTGTCCGGCAATATGTATGTCGGCGGATTGGCTGGAGAAGTCGGCCCCGGTACGGTCGGCAGGTGCTATAGCACGGCCAGCGTCTCGGGCAATAGCAATGTCGGCGGGCTAATCGGCAAGGCGAGCGACGAGACAAGTGAAATCAAGGACTCCTATGCCACCGCGACTGTTACCGGAGGTACGTATGCGGGCGGGCTCGTAGGACAACTTGAGCGCGGTGCAGTCTATAAGTGCTATTCGGCAGGCAGCGTTTCGGGCAGCCTAAACGTCGGCGGCCTGGTCGGATACACCAGGGCGCTGGGAATCGTGGTGAATTCCTTCTGGGATACTCAAGCCAGCGGCCAGTCAGCCAGTGCCGGCGGTACAGGAAAGACAACCGCCCAGATGCAGACCGAAAACACGTACGCCTCTGTAGGCTGGGATTTCTACAGCATCTGGGACGTCTGTGAGGGGGCCAACTATCCTGTACTGCTGTGGCAGATCCCTGTTGGAGATTTTCGCTGTCCGGATGGTGTGAACTTCGTTGACTACGCCTGGTTCGCAGCACACTGGCGGCAGAATAACTGCAGTGCAGCCAATTATTATTGCCTGGTCACAGACCTCGATCTGTCCGGCTCAGTGGGCTTCTCGGACTTGGTCATCTTTGCCGACAACTGGCTGGCAGGCCTGTAAGAATTGATTATTGATTATTGATTATTGTCTATTGATGCAGGACGTAGGATTTTAAGAGGGCGCAAGGCGCGACTTTGGCTGAAATTGCTCGACCCACCTCAGCTCCCATGTTATCTTGGAGCGTGACCCAAATCAATCCTGCTTTCTCTTGGTGCGTGCTACCTACCGGCAGCGTGGATTCCTAAAGGAATTCGATTAGAATTGTTTTACGAGACTGACGCCAATCGCCGGGCCGTCCCTGGTTGCGGCGTAGTAGGGTAGTATCTCGAAACCTGCAACCTCAAGCTTCTTATGCTTGGCCGCTATGGTATGGCCAACGACCCAGCCAAGAGTCGCCCCAAAGACGACGTCACTCGCCCAATGGTCGCCGGCATCCATCATCCTATAACCCACAAGCGATGCTACTACATACGCGGGGATGCCAACCTTCAGCCCGTAAAACTCGTGCAGAACAGAGGCAACCGTGAACGAGCTGGAAGTATGGCCGCTCGGCCAGGCCCAGGCTTTGCCGTTCGGAGTATCATTATCCCTGATAGCCTTCAGCCCCGTTGTCACTAATCCCGTCACCGAAAGGGCCGTCACCATTGTCCATGCCCGCTCTTTGTTAAACTCATCCTGTTTTTCGGCGCTGAGCGCATACCAAAGTCCCGTTGCTGCACAGTGTGTCGCCGGAGAGCCGATCGCTTTAAGGCTCTCATCTGCAAAGCTGTGGAAGACCGTGTGCTTGTTGAGGTATGCGGCTGCGTCCTTATCAGCGTTACTTTGGTGCAGGACAATGCTTGCCCCGCCTGCCAGCAGCAAAGCTGAAATATTGTCCACTCTAAAAAACGTATCTTGCGAATCTTCGATAATCCTGTCGGGCAGGTCGAGCAAATCACCCTTTGCAGACTCAAGAAAAAGCGGGCCTGTTTCGCGGGAATCCAGAAGACTTTGCTGCGATGTGTCCTCTATTTGAGCCGCACACGCAACGGCTGA
>DAOWID010000254.1 GCA_030641115.1 Planctomycetota bacterium
TGACCCAACTGCAGAAGCACGCCAACGAGCTGTTCTCACACCCCGATAGCTGGATGCCTTGGAATTACCAGGATATGCTCCAAAAGACCGACGCCCCTTGATAAATTCAGATTTTTTTCGGGCCTGCCGAAAGGACACGACAGAACCTATCTCTCAAGGTCGGGTTCGGCTTTCTTGATAGCTGCTGCGCAGACCTTGAACTCCGGTATCTTGGCAATCGGGTCCAGAGCATCATTCGTGAGCATATTAGCTGGGCCTTCGGCGAAATGAAACGGCATAAACAGCCAGCCTTTCGCCACTCGGCTGCCCACACTCGCCTTGGTGATAACCTTGCCTCTGCGCGTGGAAACCTCCACGAAGTCGCCTTCTCCGATGCTGTACTTCTCCGCATCCTCGTGGTGCAATTCGACATAACCGGTAGGAGATTTCTGATCGATAGCCCGTGATTTTCGTGTAAGCGTCCCCGTGTGGAACTGATACAACTGTCTGCCGGTCGATAAAATAAATGGGAACTTTTTATCCGGGGTCTCTGCAGGCTCGCGGAAACGCACAGCGTGAAATTTGCCCTTGCCTCTCTTGAATTCGCCCTTGTGCAAATACTTTGTGCCGGGATGGTCTTTGTCCAAGCAAGGCCATTGTAAGCCGACCGGCTCGATCCTGTCGAACGATATTCCGCCATAGATCGGCGTCACCGATGCAATCTCATCCATAATTTCGCTGGCGTTTTCGTAGCGCATCGCGTAACCCATCGCGGTTGAAACATCGCAAAGGATTTGCCAATCATCGCGGGCCTCACCCGGCGGCGACAGCGCCTTTCGCACGCGCTGGATGCGTCTCTCAGTATTCGTAAATGTCCCATCCTTTTCTGCGAAGCACAAAGACGGCAGAACCACATCTGCAAATTGAGCCGACTCCGATAGGAATACCTCCTGTGACACGAGGAAGTCAACCTTTTCGAGCGCCTTGCGAGTCCTGTTAAGGTTCGGGTCCGAAAGCGCAGGGTTCTCACCCATCATGTAAAGGGCCTTGACGGAACCGGCCTCTATCGCGTGTATCATCTCAACAACGGTGAGGCCGCTCTTGCCGGAGAGATTCGTTTTCCAGGCTTTTTTAAATTTTGCCTGTATTTGTGGGTCCTCGACCGACTGGTATCCCGGATACACGTTCGGCAAAGCACCGAGGTCGCAAGCGCCCTGTACATTGTTTTGGCCTCGCAGGGGATTTACGCCAGCGGATTCTTTACCGACATTGCCGGTGAGCATAGCAAGGTTCGCCAGCGAGAGCACATTGTCGGTGCCCGTCGTGTGCTGTGTAATACCCATACTGAAAATAATACTGGCCGTCTTTGCCTTTGCATAAATCCGCGCCGCCTCACGAATCTTCTCAGCAGGGACAGTGGTGATCTTTTCGGCTTTTTCGGGCGTCATCTCTTTTACGGCTTCGGCCATTGCCTCGAAGTTCTCAGTACGCGCTTTGACGAAGTCCTTGTCGAGCAGGTTCTCGTTTATGATCACACTCATCATAGCGTTTACAAGCGCCACATCGGTACCCGGCTGTTGTTGCAGGTGCAGCTTAGCGAAACGAACAAGCTCGATGTCCCTTGGGTCGGCTACGATGAGTTTGGCGCCGTTTCTGGCCGCCGCTTCTTTTATGTGAAGGGCAATTACCGGATGGGCTTCAGATGTGTTCGAGCCTATCACAAATATGCACTCTGCGTTTCTTATTTCATCAATAGAATTTGTCATCGCTCCGCTGCCAAAGGCCCGAGCAAGGCCCGCAACGGTTGAGGCGTGACACAAACGCGCACAGTGGTCAACGTTGTTTGTTCCGACTGCCGCCCGCACAAATTTTTGGAAGACATAGTTGTCTTCATTTGTGCATTTTGCTGAAGACAGTCCCGCGATACTGTCGGGGCCGGTTTTGGATTTTATTTGTCCGAGCCGATCGGCAATGAGCTTGATCGCCTCTTCCCACGAGGCTTGCTCAAATTTGCCATTCCGCTTTATAAGGGGCGTAGTAAGCCTGTCCGGGTGTCCGACAAAATCCATGCCAAATTTGCCTTTTACGCAAAGGTTGCCCCTGTTCGGTATGTACTCTGGCTCGCTGGTTACCCTGACAATTTTGTTGGTCCTGGGATTGACATTTAGATCGAGCTGACAACCTACGCCGCAATAAGCACAGACTGTTCGGGTTTTGATCAGATCCTTTTCACGGCCCTTTCCAATTGCTGCCCGGTCAACCATCGCCCCGGATGGACACACCGCTATACAGCCACCACAAAGCACGCAGGGACTCTCCGGAAGGTCTGTCCCAAAAGCTGTGGATACCCGCATCTCATCCAGCATTCCGGCGAAGGTGAGCGCCTCTGCCATCGGGACCTCTTCACAGTACTTCACGCACAGCCCGCACAGAATGCACTTATCAGGGTCGTAGAGTATCGCCTCGCTCTTGGTTGTGTAGTTCCGCTCTGTAGGTCTTCGCTCTGGCAAACCGAAACGAGCTTCATCGGCTTGGTACCGGTAAGCGTAATCCTGAAGCTTGCATGCTCCCTCTTGGTCACAGCTTGTACACGCCACGCGGTGCTGTGACAGAATCAGTTCAAGAATCGTTTTTCTTATCGCGGCAATTTCCTCGTTCTCGGTGCAGACCCTCATGCCTTCCGCTACCGGCGTATTACAGGATATGCTTAGGCCTGCCTGTCCCTCAATCTGCACCAAACAGAGTCGACAAGTACCGATGGGTGGCACGCGAGGGTCGTAGCACAAATGAGGAATGTCGATTCCCACGCCCTTAGACGCTTCAAGAATTGTTGTGTCTTCTTGGACCGTGACTTTCTTGCCGTCAATTTCCAAACTGACTTCTTTCATCCCTGTATCGCCTTCCAAGTAGACTCCTATGCCGGCACCTTGCAGAGTGCCTCCTCAAAATCCTCCGGGAAAAGCTCCAATGCTGACAGCACCGGAAGTGGAAACGCCTGCCCCATTCCGCACGTTGACCCCGCCACGCAGGCATTGCCGATTTCGCGTAGTCGCATCAGATCCGCCTCTGCCCCGTTTCCTCGAGCCAGATTATCAACGATTTCTCTCATTTTAACCGACCCGATACGGCAAGGAGCACACCGGCCACACGATTCGGCTCCATAGTACTGCAGCAGGCCTTTGACAATATCAACTGCACTTCTGTCTTCCTCATACACGATAACTCCCGCTGTACCAATCCCGCTGCCCGCCTCGCTGATAGCTTTGGACGTAAGTTTGCACCCCAGAGAACCTCTGGCGAGAAATGCACTTGTCCCTCCGCCAGGCTGCACCGCTTTTATAGCCCGTCCGTGCGTTGTGCCCCTGCCAAATTCGTCAATCAGTTCCTTTAGGGTCCCCGAACCCATCGCAATCTCATATACGCCCGATTTCTTCACGTCCCCGGATAGAGAGAAAAGCCTTGTCCCGGGATCGTCCTCGACCCCCAACTTACGGTATTCTTCGGCACCCTTTGCCAAAATCACCGGCACGTTTGCTATCGTTTCGACGTTGTTCACGACCGTCGGTTTTCCAAAAAGTCCCTCTTCGCTGGGATAGGGCGGTTTCAGCCGGCTCATAGCCCGGCGTGTCTCAAGCGAAGATATAAGCGCAAACTCTTCGCCCGCTATGTATAGCCCTCTGCCTCTGGCGACCTGCAGATTGACTGAGAAGTTCGAGCCTAAAATCCCTTTGCCCAGAAGCCCCGCTTTTTCCGCCTCGCCGGCAATCTGCTCCCACAGCTTCGCCGTCTCTTCGTACTCGCCCTTTATGTAGATATAGGCTTGTTCGGCTCCAATAGCGTAGGCTGCAATCAAGATTCCTTCGAGCACGGCCCAGGGATCACCATCCAGCAGCACCTTATCCTTAAATGTCCCCAACTCACCTTCGTCGGCGTTACATAAGAAGTATTTTGGCTCCTGTTTTTCTTGGGCGGTCAAAGCCCACTTCAGTCCTGCTGGAAAGCCTGCACCTCCTCGGCCAGTAAGCCCGGACTTCTTGATTTCCTCAATGACCGACTCGGGCTTCATAGCTAATGTTCGTCTAAGGCCCTGCAAGCCTCCCAGTGCCTTGTATGCCTCTAAGTCGAGCGGTTCGTACTTGCCTACCCGTTGTGTTAAGACCTTGCTCTCTTTCACCTTAACGGCCTCCTTCGGACCCGATCTTGAAGTCCCTGTAGGATGTCAGCGCACCATAGATTCGCGCCTCGGAAACGCCGGTTCTTGTCGCAAGGTCGCGGACTACCTCTCTCGGCACATATCCGAATGTGTCTTGAACCTTGCCCAACACGCCGAATAAGTTCTCCCTCGTAGCACCGCCAGTGTGTTCGAGCAGTTTTTCGTATGTGTTCATCTTGAAGTTCTGCATATCCTTAACCTCACGCGACTACAAATCCGCCGGTCAAAAAAGTGCCTCGCTGAGAAACCCCGTTTGGCCGGCAAGAGTGCAAAATGAGTATCCCAAAAGCACAGCAGCTTTTTCAGAGTTGGCGAATTATAATCTGCTATCGGCCTGAAAGCAACAGGAGCAGAAAAATTCGTTTGTGGACGAGACCATATCAGGATAGAATCCCGCTGAAAAACACTGGTTCCTGAGAGAGATAGGCTGCCGTTTGCCAAGAGCACGTTTTATGGTGCCGAAAGCAGCCGATCGCCTTTTGGAGTTACCGAATTGAGGCCGAAATCGTCCTGACAGCAAAATAGTGCAAGAAAAAAGCTCTACGGTTATACCTGGTGAGCCGGTTTTCGGGGATAATACTGGTCTTTGCCAAAACCGCTCCGCTCTGGGGCAAAGTGCGAAGCGTTGTGCAGTAACAATACGCAGTATAAAGTTAGTAGCATAATGAGGAAAGACCTATGAAGCTTGATCCAACCAAAATGAAAGACTGGCAGATTGCAGAAGCTGCCGAAGAGGACATGGTTCCCGTCAGCCAGCTGGCCGCTGACATGGGCTTGAAAGAGGATGAATTGATTCCCATGGGCCGCCGATTGGCCAAAGTTGATCATCAAAAAGCCTATGCCCGTCTGAAGGATGCTCCGCAGGCAAAGTATGTCAATGTTACCGCCATTACGCCGACGCCGCTGGGCGAGGGAAAGACGACCACCGCCATCGGGCTGATTGAAGGTCTGGGTAAGCTAAAGAAGCGTGTCGTCGGTGCGATACGGCAGCCGAGCGGCGGACCGACTTTCAATATCAAAGGCTCTGCCGCCGGCGGGGGATTGGCGCAGTGTATTCCCCTGACGCCATTTTCGATCCGGCTTACGGGCGATATTGACTGCATCACAAACGCCCACAACCTCGCAATGGTCGCGCTGACTTCGCGTATGCAGCATGAAAGAAATTACGATGACGCCCGCCTTGCCAAGAGTAGCCTTAAGCGAATAGACATCGACCCGCAGCGCGTCCAGATGCTCTGGGCAATGGATTTTTGCGCTCAAGCCCTCCGACATATCAGGATCGGCCAGGGCGGCAAAATGGATGGCTACGAGATGGACTCGGGCTTTCAAATCACTGTCTCGAGTGAGGTTATGGCGATACTTGCGGTTGCCAAAGACTTAAAGGACATGCGGGAGCGCATAGCCAGAATCGTTGTTGCGTATGATAAGAAAGGCAACGAAGTCACCGCGGCCGACCTTGAGGTTGACGGTGCCATGACGGCTTGGATGGCCGATGCTGTGAATCCGAATTTGCTGCAGACTATCGAGGGTCAGCCTGTTTTTGTGCACGCGGGCCCCTTTGCGAATATCGCTATCGGCCAAAGTTCGATTATTGCCGATATGATCGGCACGAAGCTGGGTGATTACCATGTAACCGAGAGCGGCTTTGGAGCTGATATCGGCTTTGAGAAGTTCTGGAATCTGAAGTGCCGTATGTCCGGCCTGGTGCCCGACGCGGTGGTGATTGTCGCCACTATTCGTGCACTGAAGATGCACGGCGGCGGTCCAACCGTCAAGCCCGGCATACCGCTGAGTGAAGAATACATCACGGAGAATCTCGAGCTTGTAGAGAAGGGCTGCGAGAACCTTGTCGCCCACATCGAGACCGTCAAGAAGAGTGGCGTCCGTCCGGTCGTTTGCGTGAATAGCTTCCATACCGACACCAAGGCAGAGATTCAGCTTGTACGCAAAGTCGCCGAGCAAAACGGGGCTTTAGCGGCGGTCTCCGAGCACTGGCTCAAGGGCGGTGATGGCTCAATCGAGCTGGCAGAAGCCGTGATCCAGGCCTGTGACGAAAAGGACGACTTCAAGTTCCTCTATGATCTAGATACCCCGCTGAGAAAGCGAATTGAGTTGATCGCCAAGGAAGTGTATGGAGCTGACGGTGTAACCTACATCGACGGAGCTTTGGAAAAGGCAAAGGCCATGGAAGCCGACCCCGACTCAAAAACGCTCGGCACCTGCATGGTTAAGACGCACCTGAGTCTGTCGCACGACCCGGATATTAAGGGCAGGCCCACGGGTTGGGAGCTTCCAATCCGCGATGTTCTTGTGTATAAAGGTGCTGGCTTTATCGTGCCTGTCGCAGGGGCCATTAAGCTGATGCCCGGCACAGCCTCGAACCCGGCCTTCCGCCGCATCGATGTGGATGTAAACACCGGAAAGGTTCAGGGCCTATTCTAAGAATTTCAAACCGACCGTTTCGAGCATAAGGATGACCATAAGTATTGCATCGACAATAACCTAAGTCAATTTGTCATTCTGAGCGAGGCGAAGAATTCCACAAGCGCCGCGACGTGGTTGTGTTGCGCTCAGGTTAAATCCTTTGACTTCCGCACGGAATGCTGGTAAAAACTCTACCGTTCGATTCGAAACGATGTGGGTTTCACGCTCTCGACAAAACTGAGGGAGAAGCCTTGTTTGAATTATCAGGGAGTGATCGATGGCAGCACAAATTATAGATGGTAAGCAGGTGGCCGCCGATATGCGGGCCGAATTAAAGGACGAAGTCGCCCGGTTGAAAGAAAAGGGCATCGTGCCTGGGCTTGGGGTTGTCCTGGTCGGCGAGGACCCTGCTTCAAAATCCTATGTTACAGCCAAAGAGCGCACTTGCGAAGAGATAGGGATTCATTCCGATGACAACCGCCTGCCTGCCGAGGCTTCGCAGAAGGATTTGATGGCACTGGTCGAGAAGATGAACAAAGACCCCAAAATCAACGGCATTTTGGTGCAATTACCTTTGCCCAAGCACCTTAACGAGGCCGAAGTGCTGCTGGCAATTGACCCTGCCAAGGATGTTGATGGATTCCACCCTATGAACGTGGGCAAAATGGTTGTTGACGAGAAGGCGTTTCTGTCCTGTACGCCGCACGGGGTTATTCAGTTACTTATTCGCAGCGGCGTCAAGATCGAGGGAGCGGAGGTGGTCATAGTCGGCAGAAGCAATATTGTGGGCAAGCCGCTCGCCAATATGCTTATTCAGAAAAATCCTACAGGAAATGCTACGGTTACCGTTTGCCATACCCGCACCAAGGACCTTGCTGCTCACACAAAGAGGGCGGATATCTTGATCGCCGCCGCGGGTCGACCGAACACAATCACCGCAGATATGGTAAAAGAAGGTGTAGTAGTAATTGATGTGGGCGTTAATCGAGTTGAAGACGCAACGAAAAAGAGAGGCTACCGCCTTGTCGGCGATGTTGATTTTGAAGCGGTAAAAGAAAAGGCCTCATTTATCACGCCCGTACCAGGCGGAGTAGGCCCGATGACGATAACAATGCTGCTTTATAACACGGTCGAGTCCGCCAAGAGAGCCGCCGGCCTAGCGCCAGGCGAGTGATATCAGTTTAGCCGTCGCCGCTACGGCGACGGGGTATGTCCCAAACGCAACAAACTGCATCTGGGAACACATATACATCGAAAGGAACACAAGTGGACACGAAAAAATATCCGGTCATTTGGGTGCAGGGAGCAGGCTGTACAGGCTGTTCTGTATCGGTCTTGAATGCAGTCAGTCCCAGGATCCAGAATCTCTTGCTGGACGAGGTAGTACCCGGCCACCAGCTCAATTTGATTTTCCACGCGACAATAATGGCTGGTCAGGGAGAGCCTGTCATTGAGGTTCTTAAAGATACCGAAAAGAATCGCAAAGGCGGCTACATATTGGTCGTCGAAGGTGCGATTCCCACCGCCGAGGGCGGCGCCTACGGCAGTATCGGGGAAAGAGGCGGTCAGCATTTGACCATTCAGCAGAGTGTTGAGGAACTCGGCAAAAGCGCCTTGCTGACGATTGCTCTTGGGACATGTGCTGCTTTCGGCGGAATTCCTGCAGCAAAGCCTAATCCGACCGGCTGCAAAGGCGTAAGAGATGTCTTCGCGGATAGTGGCATTGATACGCCGGTGGTGAATCTGCCTGGCTGTCCTTTGCATCCTGAGTGGTTCACAGGTACAATCGCGGCGATACTGATTTCAGGAACCGACGCCCTTGAGTTAGACAATTTGGCTCGGCCTAAGCTCTTCTACGGCTCACTGATTCACGAGAACTGCCCGAGACGAGCTGACTTCGATAAGGGCAAATTCGCAGAAAAGCCCGGTGACCCTGGATGCCTGTACAAGGTCGGCTGCAAAGGGCACTACACCTACGCGGATTGTCCAATACGGCAGTGGAACAATGGCGTCAGTTGGTGCATCAAAGCCGGTTCGCCCTGTCTGGGATGTGTTGAGCCGGAATTCCCGGACGGCACCTCCCCAATGTATGAGAAGATTACTTTCGAGGAGCTAACATGGTCACAAAAATAAAGATTGACCCAATAACAAGGATTGAGGGTCACATGGCCATCGAGGCTGTGATAGATGATGGCGTGGTGAAGGATGCGAAAAGTGCTGGAACGCTCTTTCGCGGCTTTGAGATAATCCTGCAGGGCAGGGACCCTCGTGACGCCAACCGCATCACGCAGCGGATATGTGGCGTCTGTCCGACCTCTCATGCAACAGCATCGGCACTGTGCCTTGACGACGCATTTGGTCTTTCAGACAAGGTCCCCGATAACGGCAAGCTCATCCGTGCCCTCGTTCTTGGCGCAAACTTTCTACAGTCACATATCCTACATTTCTATCATCTTGCAGCGTTGGACTACGTAGATGCCGTAGGTGTTGTCGGTGATACCGCTCCTTTTGTGCCGCGCTACGAGGGCGATTATCGTGTGAGCGGCGAGGCAAATGCCGAATTAGTGAATCATTATGTTCGGGCACTGGACATCAGGCGCAAGTGCCAGGAGATGCTTGCAGTCTTCGGCGGCAAGATGCCGCACAATGTTGGCATCGTCCCCGGCGGCGTCACAGAGAAACCGACAGAGGATAAGATAGCCAATTTCCTCTGGCGGTTGAATGAGATACGAGACTTTGTTGACAATGTCTATATCCCGGACGTGGTGGCTGTGGCAAAGGCCTACGAGGATTACTTCGCCATTGGCAAGGGTTGCCAAAGGCTCGTTGCTTACGGTGGCTTTCATCTGCCGGACGGCAAGCTGTTCAAGAGCGGAGTTGTCTCAGCCAACCTCAAAGCCGAGCCATTTGCGAAGGAGAACATAACTGAGGATTTGAAGCATTCCTGGTATGCTGACTCCGGTTCAGGCAGGAACCCAGCCCAGGGCCAAACAGAACCAGACGTCAAAAAGAAACAAGCCTATTCATTTATTAAGTCTCCGCGGTACAAAGGCGTGGTCTGCGAGCTTGGGCCTCTGGCACGGATGGTAAGCAACTATGTCCAGGGTGATGCCAAGGTGAAGGAATTAGTTGATTCGGTGCTTACCGAGGTTGGTGCCGAGGCCGGTGCTCTGTTTTCAGTGCTCGGTCGGCACGCAGCCAGGGCTTTGGAAGCTAAGCTCGTTGCAGATGCGATGGTTGATTGGCTTATGGCGCTGAAGCCCGGTGAGCCGGCTATCGCTGACGGTGAAGTTCCTGAAACAGGCGAAGGTGTGGGTCTCACCGAGGCTCCGCGCGGTGCGCTGGGACACTGGATAACCGTCAAGGACAGTAAAATTGACCGGTATCAGGTTATTACTCCTACTGCGTGGAATGCATCGCCGAAGGATGATAAGGGCCAACCCGGGGCAATAGAACAGGCAATAATTGGTACTAAAGTCAAGGATAAGGACAATCCATTTGAGCTTGTCCGGATCGTGCGGGCGTTTGACCCTTGCTTAGCCTGTTCAGTTCATCTGCTTGACGCCAAACATAACGAATTGGGAGTCTTTAGAGTTGTCTGATACCCAAACAAAGCCCGGGACGACTTTGCTGACGAGTCTAGAACAAAACGGCACTGACACCGTGCGCGTCTTGATCCTCGGACTTGGTAATATCCTGCTGAAGGATGAAGGCATCGGCGTCCACGTGGCCAAATGTTTGCAGAAAGAAGACCTACCTGACAATGTAGAAGTTATTGACGGCGGAACTGCCGGATTAGATGTCCTCCTGTCGCAGGAACCGCCGTACAGACTTCTTGTCATCGATGCTATAAAAGCCGGCAAAAAAGCCGGCACAGTCTACAAAACTCGATTAAACGCGTGGCATCCTCAATCGCAGCTTGGGGGTGGTTTGAGGACAGCCATCGCCAAAACCTTCGGTTTTGACGCTGCTACCCCACCCGGGCAGTCGAAAATAAGCTTACATCAAGTCGGTTTGCTTGATGCTCTCAGAGCCGCCGAAATGACCAACTGCATGCCTGAAGAAATTACCATTATTGGGGTCGAACCTGCAGAGGTGAGTCTCGGTTTAGAACTGACCGAGCCGGTAAAGCAGAGTGTCCCGAGAGTCGTCGAGCAAGTATTAAGGGAAATTGAAAATGCTGTACACGGAGAATAAACCCGCAGATGAGATACTGGAGTCGCTGGGCAAGGAGAAGAACATTTTTTTGCTCGCCTGCAACGGCTGTGCCGAAGTCTGCGAGACCGGCGGCGAAAAGGCCGTATTGCAAATACAGGCTGAGCTAAAAAAGGCAGGCAAGAATATCACTGGCACGTGCTTAGTCGATTTCTTGTGCAATAAGATTTTGGTGACGTCGCGGCTCGCCAGAGAGATGGACAAGCTCCAGCAATCGGATTCTATTCTGGTCTTAAGTTGCGGTATCGGCGTCCAGGCGGTCTCGAAGATTGTGGATAAGGTAGTCCACCCTGCGGCTAACACAGTATCGGTGGGCGGTTTGCAGGGACTCTGGCCGTCGGATGAGCGCTGCCAGGCATGCGGCGACTGCGCGCTGGACTATACCGGCGGTATCTGTCCGATCACTTTTTGTGCAAAGAGTCTGCTTAACGGACCTTGCGGCGGAGCACAGGATGGCAAATGCGAAGTCGACCCGGAAAAAGACTGCGGCTGGCAGTTGATATATGAACGGCTCCAGAAGCTCGGCCGCTTGGGCAACCTCAAGAAGATTCACGCAGCCCGAGACCACAGTAAGATGCTGCCATCGACGGAGTTGCGAAAGACTTCTTTCTACGACATCGAACTGTGAACCGAATCCAAGACTTCTGACTTGAGGACGCAAGCAGGAGCAAAAGATATAGGGAGGCGCTTAAGACATGAAACTTACTGATTGTTTCAAAAAAGGCAAATGTGTGGTCACCTGTGAAGTTGGGCCGCCCAAAGGCATAGAACTCCAGAAGCTCATAGATGAACTGGTGCCCTTAAAAGGCAAGGCTCATGCCTTCAATGTCACCGACCTGCAAAGCTCGGTACTCAGGGTTGGCTCAATGGCCACGTGCCGCCTTCTCAAAGATAAAGGCCTTGAGCCTATTATGCAGCTTACATGCAGAGACCGCAATCGGCTGGGTCTGCAGTCCGATGTCTTGAGTGCCGCAGTATTAGGTATCGAGAACCTGCTGTGCCTCACAGGCGACCATCCAAAGCTCGGCGACCACCCACAGGCAATGCCTGTCTTTGACCTGGATTCGGTACAATTACTATCGGCTGTCAAGGGACTAATAGCTGGCAAAGATATGGCTGGCAACGAATTAGAAGGTCAGCCGCCCGAATTCTCTTTGGGGGCAGTCGTCAATCCGGGTGCCGATCCGTTGGAGCCACAAATCGCCAAGATGGAGAAAAAGGTCGCCGCCGGCGCCGAGTTCTTCCAGACGCAAGCAGTCTATGAGGTGGACAAGTTCGCCAATTTCATGGAAGAGGTGAAGCACATCAACGTCCCCGTCATGGCCGGAATCGTGTTCCTAACGTCCCCTGCTATGGCAAAATTCATGAACGCA
>DAOWID010000032.1 GCA_030641115.1 Planctomycetota bacterium
ATCAGACATCATATCAACCTCTGGTTCCTTCAGAACCAGCAAGCATTACATTAGGGCCTACTTGCGGCCACCACTTTCGTATTTCGGCCTGCCAGGTGGGAATAACGGTTTTGGGGCAAATAACGAGTATTTGGTTCACAATCCTGGCTCGCCACAATAGCCTTGCCGCGATGATCGCCTGCATTGTCTTGCCCAAACCCATCTCATCAGCAAGCAAGGCACCGTGCCGATCGTAAAGCCACTTGACTCCGCTCGTCTGGAAAGGAAAGGGTTTTTCTGGCAAAGCTAACTGAGGATCCGACAGAAGCTCATGTATTGGCGGTGTGAGTACCCACCGAAGCCGCTCCTCAAGGCTGGCGTCTCCAAAAGTGGGAGGTCGGGGCGGGGGCTTGACTTGCGCGAGACGCCGTCGGAATTTCGCTTGTTGTGTGATTCTTGGCAGGAGTGGCTGCTTCTCTTGCCTCACGCTCTCGAATGAAAAACGAGTGATCGTCAAGGGGAATGCATCAAAGCAGACATTGGAGACTCTTATATTTCCGTCAGAGAGGAGTTCGGGACATTGAGAAGCAGGCTGAAAGGCTATAGCTTCCGTGATGGCTTCTTCGTGCGATATGGTTACGGGAGTCTCTCGTCTGTGAGCCGGTGCGAATCGAGGCTGTTCGGTAAACGCAACTGGCAATATAGTGAAAGTCGTTGATTTGTTCTGATATACTTCAGAATTCAAGAGCCCTACGTCAGGGAACGTGTCCACCGACAGCTCAGACCGATACTTGTTAATGATTTCATTTCTTTTGCGGTCTCGCCAGCCCATAACAATGGCCTTCTCAAGCATCTGGTGTTTTGATGGCTTCTCTGAGCGCTTCTCTGATTCTGGTAAAAGGCTCAACAAGGTCTACAAAGCTTTCGAGAGAGGCAAGAATTCGCCCAACAATATCCTGGTCGTCCATGTTTGAGCCTGTGTCATATTCAAGAGTTGTGAGTCTTCCAGGATTGTCTTCTCCATCCGCACTCTTTGACAAAAACGCTGTCGGCATTTCCACGATCCGCCGCACTGCCAGAAGTTCTTGTGTGTCAACGAACAGGACATCCGGGGAGACCGGCAGGTCCTTCAGTAGCTTCTCACTGATCACGTCGATCTTAACGTGCTCTTCAAGTGTTGAGCCATAAAGTATCCTCTGGATTTTCGTCGGGCGGATAGGCGAGACGAATGAGAAGTGTACAGGGCGGGCACGATAGTCTGTCACCATAAGAGCACCGAGAAAGGCATTGGCTGCGTCTTGGGGACAAGTGAGATAACACAGGGTCAGATTGGAAGGGTCTTTCCCAGCGACATTTTCTCCCTCCTCTCGGTTTTCATAGACTTCGCTATTTTCATCATTCATAGTTGAAATGGCTCCATAAAGGGTCTGAAGTAAAGTTGCGTATACGACATATACACGGCTTCACAAGCAGTGCCGACTTACGCCACAATCCTGACTTCCACACTTTGCTTTGCACTCGCTGAGAAGTCTCGATTACTATTCTATTATCTCTGCCACTGCAAATCAAGGAAAACCCGAGCTAATTATTGCCTCTTGAGCCAATAATCCATTTACAAATGGACAAACGGATAGATAAAATACACCAAAACACCTGTATTTATCAGACAGATGTGATATGGTGGAGCAATAATGAGTAAGATTAATCGTCGTGATTTTCTGGGATTGGCGGGTGGAAGTATCGCAGCAATGGTGCTGCCTGACTCCAGAGGGTGGTGCAATGCAAAGACAAAGCCGAACTTTATTCTTATTTTTGCTGACGACTTAGGCTATGGGGATGTTTCGGGGTTCGGTCTTAAAAAGTCGCCCTTTGAGACACCTAACCTGGAACGCATGGCTGCTGAGGGTGCCAAGCTGACCAGCTTCTATGTGCCGACGCCTTACTGCGCTCCCTCGCGGGCGACGATTCTGACCGGTCGGTACCCGTTCCGAAACGGCGTTGTGTTTAACCCCGCCCCGGATGGCGGCATCAACGAAGTCGGTCTGGCGCACTCTGAAATCACCATAGCAGAAGCGCTCAAAGCTGCCGGCTACACCGGCATCTGCATCGGCAAGTGGCACCTTGGCCACACGCTCAAGTACCTTCCCCGCCGACAAGGCTTCGATGAGTATTATGGGATCCTTTACTCGAACGACATGCGCCCGGTACAACTCGTCGAAAACGAGACGGTGGTCGAATATCCGGTCGTACAGGCTACCCTGACCAAACGCTACACGCAGCGGGCGATTGACTTCATCGAGCGTAATGCGAAACGTAGTCGCCCGTTCTTCCTCTATCTTGCGCATGCGATGCCGCACAAGCCGCTGGCAGCTTCCGAGGACTTCTATACGCCGGATACGCCAGATGACCTGTACGCCGATGTTATCCGTGAGCTTGATTGGTCGGTCGGGCAAATCCTCGACAAGATCAAACAACTGGGCCTTGATAACAATACGTTGGTGCTGTTTACTTCAGACAATGGTCCCTGGTACGGCGGCAGCACAGGAGGACTTCGTGGGATGAAGAGCAAGACATGGGAAGGGGGGCTTCGAGTGCCCATGATTGCTCGCTGGCCGGGGAAAATCTCCGGTGGCCTCGTGAACAACTCGGTGGCCGGTACTATTGACGTGTTCCCAACGATCTTAAGAGCCGCCGGCCTTGAGGTTCCTTCGGATAGGGTTATCGACGGCAAGGATATCTGGCCGCTGCTTACCTCGGCCCATGCCAAGAGCCTTCATGACGCACTAATTGGTATGCAGGGAACGAATGTGATGACTGTTCGCAGCGGCAAATGGAGACTGCACGTTCGCTCACCAGGGGGCGTGCCGAATCGTGGCGAAGATTGGGTCGACCCGCGAGGGCCTGACGGCGTGACTATTCTTGCGCCATACGAACAAGCTCGGCCCAGCGCGTATCCAGGCGTGATAGGTGGTGACGGGCCGAAGAACATGATGCTGTTTGACATTGAGGCAGATCCTGCAGAGCAGCGCGACGTCAGTAAGAAGCATCCGGAAGTAGTAGAACGCCTCAAAAGCATATACGAAAAGATTGTTACGCAGGTGCCGGAGTTCAAGAGGCCGCGGCGATACAAACAAT
>DAOWID010000422.1 GCA_030641115.1 Planctomycetota bacterium
AAGAAACAGGCAAAGTCGGCCGCCTGCAAAATGAACCTGCACCAATGGGCCTACATCTGGTCGATGTACTGCGATGATAACGATGGCTATTTCCCTGTAGCCAGCAGCCTCGGCTGGAAGCGTGGGACGTGGGTGATAGCATTGCGGTCACAGTACAGGACAAAGGAAGGGATTCTGATTTGTCCGAGGGCGACGAAACGCCACCCAAATGGCGCGGACTGGGGCGGTCCGTCATACACCTACATTATGGGGGCAGGTGGGAAATACGACTGGCGAGAAGAAGCCAGCTATGGGGCAAATTGCTGGATTTACAAGCCCATGCCAGGAGAAACGCAGATTCAACAGCGTGAAACCAAGGACAACTGGAAGACCAAAGATGTTCGAGGAGCAGACAAGGTACCCCTCTTTGCCGATACCATGTGGCGCGGAGGCGGACCCTTCTATGAGGGCGGCAGCCCCGGCTCCGTTCGCATCAGTCCTCCCGAATACGATGGGCAGTGGGTCAACTTCAAGTCGGAGATGAAGCATTTCTGTATCAACCGGCACGACGGGTTTGTAAATCACCTGTTCCTGGATTGGTCTGCCAGACAGGTTGGCCTTAAGGAGCTGTGGACGCTCAAGTGGCACCGAACCTTCCCAATAAACGGTCCCTGGACAAGGGCAGGCGGGTGCATACCGAGTGATTGGCCCGAATGGATGAGAGGTTTCAAAGACTACTGACAATAAGTCGAGCCGTTTTCTTGCGGCTGCCGGATTCGCCTTCTTTTCTCAGCAACAGTTCAGTATTATTACAGTCCCGAGCCACTTTGTATCTTCATGCCTGCTTATTCTTTCCCTCTATAGCACAAAACCTTGCCGCCCTTAGTTGCAAGATACAGCCGACCGTTCGCTGCGGCCATCCCGTCCCAAACGGGCAGACTTTCAAGCTCGTATTGGGCCAGCCTTTGGCCTTCCGAAGCCGACACGACCCACAGTAGAGCACCTTTTTGCCCTTCAAGCGCAGCGGTCTGTTCGTGTAGCTTTGTTTGAATTTCTGCATCGTCGGGGCGGTAGAATGCTTGCTCCTCATCCACGACATCCGGCGGGCCGGCCATGAAGAGCGTCTTGTCGGCTAACACCATGGCCCGCACTTGAAGCGGTGGGTCGCCGCGCGACCACTTGAAGTTGACCGCGGAACGATCTTCGACAGGGAAGCCTTTCCGATGCTTCCAGTCAGCGGCTGAGGCGTTGTTCTTGTCAGATTTGGCGTTCATCCGTTTAGCCGCTGCTACTACGCGGCGAATCGGCTCGGCCTTGATCTGCTTGTCGGCAGCGTACAACTGGTATTCCAAGACGGATGATTGACACAGGTACTCAGGCTTGCGTCCGTAACCGTAGATGGAGGAATCATCACAAACCAGGATCCGCCCAGATGGAACGAAGCGTCCTGCTCGGAACCATCCGCCCCAGCCCGAAGCAGTGCTTCTACCGTACATCCAATAGGACCGGTGGAACCACGAACCGTCCAAGAAACCAGTTGTGCAGAACAAATGTGCCCCTTCGCCCTCTTGCTCGGTCACGTTCTGCGGCGCGACTTGTGTACGAGTGCCATCGAGATCGAACTGCTGGGATCGCATGTACACGTACCGGCCGTCGCTCGACAGGACATCCGGCAGAGCAACCGGCATATTGAGCCCTTTGACGTGCACCTGCAGGTTCTCACCGGTCTGCGGGTCGCACTCGTCAAGGATCGTCTCAGAAAGCTTGCGACCCGTCTTTGGGTCGAGTCGCAGCAAACGCAGGCCTCCATCTAAGAACATCGATCTGCCCGCCACACAATAGGCGGCAGCCTGCCCTGAGCTTGTCGAAGGGCCGTCTTGGACAAGGATGCTGCCATGAGCGGGCCAAGCAGATTCAACCTGCTCAAACGCCACCAATCGGCGGTCCTCCGGCGCTGCGCGGTATCGCCAGACAACAGCGCCATCCGAGCCGCGTAGGCAATAGACCCAGCCATCGGCTGATCCGAACAGGACCCGGCCCCGATATACAGTCGGCGGCGAATCAACACGTCCTCCCGCAGTGTAGCTCCAAATGCTTTGCCCCGAACCCGCATCGAGTGCATACACCGTGTGCGTGTCTATAGATGCCAGAAAAACTTTACCCCCAGCGATCACCACACTGCTAAGTCTTCCACCCAAATCGGCTTGCCAGGACGGTTCCAGGTTGGCCGCGACAGACGCTTCCGTGAAGCCGCTGCGCGCCGAATCGTGGCGATAGGTAGGCCACTCTCCCTCTCTTGAAGATGCAGAGGGACCCTTCATCGGTTCGCCGTAGGCAGGGCCGCGCTCGAGCCTGTCACTTTCCGACACGCCTTTTGGGACTTGCCGGGTTGGTGATTCACCAGCAAGGGCGCAGAATCCGTACAGCTTAGACTCGAGGTAGCAACCGCAGGAGTGCGGCGGCGCGTAGACCAAACCATTGCAAGGCATAATGCCGTATATGCACCCGCCTCGGACCCAATGATGTGTAATCCAGTGTTTAGTTCGAAAGTCAACGAATTCAATTCCGGTTCTCGACGGCAGCAGGTACTGATCTGTCGCTTTGCTCGGATGGCACCTATGATGAAACCAATAAATCTGCACATCGGGCGGGAACTTGTTTTTGACCTCACCTGTGTGCGGGTCGAGTCCCGCAAATATGCCGGAGTCTCTACCGCCTGCGATTGCTCCCGACCACACGAGTCCATCAACAACAAAAAGATCCTCTGGGGATTGGTGGCCGGAACGGGGATGTTTCGCCGTCCACAATGTCCCGCCGGTCTCCGCCGACAGAGCTGTCATAGACCTCGTTCCGCCTGCAAAGACGACAACGTCATCATACACGAGAAGCCTGGGGCCGAAGCAGACCGGGGTCGGAGAGCGTCTTGCGACCGGCTCTGATCTCCACACTTCTTCGCCGCTCTTGCGATTCAGGCAGATAGCCTTTTCACCGTCGTGGAAGTATACACCTTTGCGGTCAGCCGCCAGTGTCAGAGGGGCCACGCTATAATCCTTCCTCCACAAAATGTTTCCCGTCTCGGCTTCGACGGCCACGATCTGTCGCTTCTCTTCATCCCACGCCCACTCACGATTCGCACGCCCGGTGTTATCCCACACGTACGTATGCTTCGGCCTGAACTTGGGCCACTTATTCGCAGCATCATTTACCAGCAGGAAAAGCACGCCTTGCGAAAGAATCACTTCCTCGGTGTTCTTGGTGTCCTCATACGTTCGTATCGTCTCGCCGGTCGCCGCGTCAAGCGCGCTCAGCGGAGCATCAATACTGAGAGTGACGTACACCCTGTCCCCCACGGCGACCAGCCGGCGCGGAATTTGGCCGGGCCCGCTCTTGAGCGGCCAAAGATGAGTATTCCACGACGAAATCGGGCGTTTCCATAGGATAACACCGTTGAAGGCGTCCCGCGCGATCAGAAACCACTTTGCCGGCAACTGAATCGACGAGGTCGGCCCTTCATCGAAAATATAGAATATCCGCCCGCCAGTCGATACAAGCGCGCTCATGCTGGCCATGTGATCGTGATGCCGGGCCCATCTTGGGCTTCCAACCCATTGCATATGCCGGGGCGGCCCGACGACCGAATCATGGGCCACAGCATTGCCGCTTGCATCATGCAGGTAGTGTGTCCATTCGTCTATCTCTTTCGGCCGTGGCTTGATAGCCTTCGTCCACACACCATTCATCTTGATGTAAGCCACGCCGTTGGGAGCCAGCACCCTTGTCACCTCACTCATCGGAATCTTGTCGAGCTGCTTCAAGACGATGAGGTTGACCAGATTATCAATGTACGGCAGATTTTTGCCGTCGAATGTGTCGACGCAAACTCTGCCGTAAAGACCAAGTGATTGTATATGCTTGCGAGCCTCTGCAACATTTCCGGCATCCTCATCTAAGCCATGAACAAGGTAGCTGTCATTCGCGCGCAGCGCAGCGGTGAGCTTCCCATCGCCACAGCCCAGATGGACCACCAGCCCGCCCTTGACACCCGTGGCGTCAAGAATCTGTTTGGCTTGCTGTGATGTCCCCTGGGCTTCTGCCACAGATAGCGTGCATGATATTGCCAGAAGGCAGGCAAACATTGTGGAAAATGGATTTCTTGTGTTCATAAGTACTCATCCTTTCAAAGATTGTGGCACGTTTTACCTGAAAGAAGTTTAAGCCTCTCGATCTGCAAAATCAAGGACAAATCGCCACAAGCTTGCGACCAAGAGAAGCCGATTCAGAATCATCCAAGGTGCTTGCACTTAGCAGGCCGGTTGGGTATCCTATGAAATGAAAACAAATGGTGCAACTAAACCAGCCTAAACGTGAACGTTGGGACCATATTCAATCATGAAGATTTCTCACTGGAAGGAAAGATAATGGACTTGAAAAATACTATCTCACGCAGGAGTTTCATGAAGCGTTCTGTCGGGGCGACGGTAAGTGCTGTGACAGGCCTAAGTTTATGGGGCACCGGTTCCTCCTGGGCAGGCGCCAACGACCGAGTGCGCGTGGCAGTCGTGGGCATCCGGGGGCACGGCTTTGGCAGCCACATCAGAAGTTATCCCTCTTTAGCCAACGTGGAAGTGGCGGCCCTTTGCGATGTGGACGAAAATCTATTTCCGGAAAGGTTGAAGTGGTTTGAAAAAAATAACAAACCTATCCCGAAGACCTATGTTGATATTCGCAAGCTGCTCGACGATAAAAACATCGACGCGATCAGCGTGGCTACGCCAAACCATTGGCATACCTTAGCCGGTATCTGGGCCTGCCAGGCCGGCAAGCATGCCCATATCGAGAAACCCTTCACCCACAATATCTTCGAAGGTCAAAAGCTGATCGAGGCAGCGCGAAGATACAAGCGGATCGTCCACCATGGCACTGAGAGTCGAAGCTCCGAGGCGTACCAGCGGGCCGTGGAGTTTATGCGTAAAGGCGGGCTGGGCGAAGTCTACATGGCCAAAGGCATGTGTTACAAATGGCGAAACACGATCAAACGCACGCCGCAAGAGCCGGTCCCGCCAGGCGTACATTACGATCTCTGGTTAGGCCCGGCGCCGAAGCGGCCTTTCTCTCGGAATCGGTTCCATTACAACTGGCATTGGCACTGGGACTATGGCAACGGCGATATCGGCAACCAAGGTATTCATGAGATGGATAAAGCCAGGTGGGGCCTCGGCGTCACCCTGCCGACAAAGGTCATGTCCATGGGGGGACACGTCATGTTTGACGATAACCAGGAGACAGCCAACGTGCAGATAGCCGTCTTTGAATTTCCCAATCCCAAAGGCGGCGGTGACAAGACGAAGATTTTGCAGTTTGAGGTCCGCCACTGGATAACGAACTACGAGGGCAGCTTCGCAGGACCTCCAAGTAACAATATTGGCAATATCTTCTATGGTTCCGAAGGATACATGGTCATGTATGACGGCCAGTGGAAGACCTATATGGGCAAAAAGCGCGAGCCCGGCCCATCCGGAAAAGAAACCAAAAATACCGACTTGCTGCACTATCAGAATTTCATTGACGCCATCCGCGCAAACGACCCATCCATATTAAGAGCCAACGTCGAAGAGGGCCATCTTAGCTGCACGCTCGTCCACCTGGCCAATACTTCCTATCGGCTGGGACGCAGCCTCGACTTCGATCCAAAAACGCAGAGATATATCCACGATGATGAAGCAAACAAAATGCTGACCCGCAAATATCGAAACCCCTTTGTCGTGCCGGAAAAAGTGTAACACGCATCCGAAAAAGTAATTGGGCATTTGTGAGAAGCTTTTGGACAATCCGTGTATTACCAGTACCGTGTGTCAGCCTGAATCCGCCCTAAGTGGATTGGGGATGGTCTTTATCGGCTGGATACTACTGGAGACAAGCGGCAAGCCAGATGACCCCGTCAAGGCCCTGACCGAACAGAGGCAGATTTGGCGGCGCATGATCGAAAAATCTCCGCTAGGGAAAAGCTGAGCGGCGCGGCTAAAGCACCCGCTCGATTGAGTCGTTATACAATAAGTCATCTATTTGTCAATCTCTCAATAAGTCTTTGAGCTTGTGTACGAAAATCTTCATATCCATAACCCGATTCTGGCGGGGCAATTTCAAGGAAACGTTCGAATTCGTTGATGGCTTCTTCAACATCACCTAAATTTCCAAGTGCTACTCCCAAGAATAGATAAGGAGTGGGCCAATTTGGATTTTTTCTGATTTGATCCTGACAGACATTTCTTAGATCAGTATATTCTTTGTGTTCTTTAAGTTCTTTCATCTGATTGAAGACATTTACCAATGTATTGTCTACATGGATATTTCCACCATCTGTTCTTCGAATAGTCCCACTGGGCAAATAGTATTCAGTGACACCTCGTTCAGCTTTTTTTGCCTTCTCTTTCAATTCTTCAATCTCGTGTTCTTTTGCAGCCAAATCATTTTGATATTCGTCCAGTTTTGCCAATAATTGGTTTTTCCCTTCAATAAGTTCTTCTATTTGAGAAGAATCGTGCCATACAAAACACGTTGCTGCTATACTACCAATAGACCAGAAAATGATGATTCCACGTGTAATCTTGTGGTGTTTTGTTGTCCGTCTATCATGAAATTTCCAGTCACGAATCACCAGAGCTACTGGAAGTACAGTCAATAGAAGAGAGGTTATTATCTTAAGAATAAACACTTCTTATTAATTCCTTTTCTATGACTACTAATTATATGCTCTGTCTATGAATCGCAGAAATAGAAGATTCTCGCCGTACAAACCTCAACTCTCGACGACAAAATGCGTTGCATCACTAAAACTCAAGCCTACATTGTAGCATTGGCAGGACAACTTTCAACTGAGATTTGCCAAATAAGCGCCCTATACACGAGGTCTTTACGATTTCGGCATTGCTTTTTCGGTGGCTGTGGGGCTGTTTCTACTACTACCACTATTTCAGGATCACGGAGGCTTTTGCGCGGAAGTATTCGAGCCAACTCTTTGTCAGCGCACCGGCCAGCTCAGTATCCTGGCGAGCGTATTCTTCGATGGTTTTACCCCAGTAAAAGCCAATCCAGCCTTCGGCAATCTTGCGCGCACCATCTACGAAAACGCTTAGCTCTTCGATACTGCAGTGCAATGGGAACATCTCCTCAATGACCAAGGGCTTGCCGACATCGTAGGCTGCAAGGGCTGTCAGTGCCTTATCGACTTCGCCCGTTTTAGGGTAAAAGTGTACGCTGGCGAAATCTAAATTTCCGCCCACCTGCTTCGAGTAGAAAAGGGGCTTGGCTCCTGGGAAAACGTGAGCCCACGGTATCACCCCTACCGTTATCATGTGACGGTCATCGTGCTTTCGGATCGCGGCGGCCAGCTTGTCGACCCAGGCCTTGGCGACCTGCTTTCTCGTCCGCCCCGCAAGCTCGAGCGTGATCCGCTGCACAAAGTACTTGCCCCCGAACTCGCCCAACAGCCACTCGGTCTGCTTTTCGTTCTCGCCGGGCAGGACCGGCTCGTTCATAAGATCATAACAGAAGACTGCCGAGCTTTGACTACAAGTCTTCGCGACCGCCTCCCAGAATAGGGCCTGAACCTGCCAGCGTCCGGCCTCACCCATCGCGCCGTACCATTTGGGAACGTCCTTCTTGTGGTAGCAGCCCAGACCAGTAATGTCGAGGTAGAGTTTGGTTTGCTCGGCCAGCTTGACGAGGCGCGCAAGCCGGCCAAGGGCCGTTTCGTTAGGTTCGGCCGGCCCATCCATGAATTTGGCAACTTGCAGGTGAATCCGGACAACGTTGGCGCCGAGCGCCTTGGTCTCCTTGAAGTCTTCCACAACAGTCGACCACTCTTGGTACCAGTAGTCCTCCAGCAGCCGGCCGGAAGCATCGTGGTCGTAGTTGAAGCCCCAGGCGACGAACTTAGCGCCCGATTCAGCACAGACGAAGTGACTGCCGTCCTCGCTGGCCCGGATCAACTCAAGCTTGGCCTCAGCCGCGGAAGCGCCCGGATGGGTGCTCACGTTGCCATCCGCCGCCCAACAAAAGCGCACCAATACTGCCAGCATCATCAGAAAGACTATCGCAAATGTGACGTGATAGAGTTTCATCCGCGTGATCATGCTCTTGGTCTCAGCACCCAAATAGTGATTACATGGCTTGTTCGGTAAATTTGATAATCTCGTTCATCATAAGGACAGACTCGTATGGGAAAAGGCCGACCGCAGTCTCAGCGGAAAGCATAACGAAATCAGTGCCGTCTATTATCGCATTTGCCACGTCCGTAACCTCGGCACGCGTCGGCCTGCTATGCTCGGTCATGTGCTCCAGCATCTGGGTGGCTGTAATCGCGAACTTACCCGCCGCATTACATTTTTTTATTATACGCTTTTGGATTATTGGGACCTTATAGATCGGAACGGCAACACCCATATCCCCACGGGCTATCATTATTCCGTCAGCCGTTTCAATTATCTCATCTATGTTTTCTATCGCTTCTCTATTCTCAATTTTGGCCACAAGCTTACAGTCAGCTAATCTCGGCTTGACCAGTTCAGCCACTTGGCGAACGTCATTTTCATCGCGCACGAACGATAGCGCGACATAGTCAACGCCGTGTTTTATGCCGAACTCGATATCTGTCTTGTCTTTCTCGGTCATACCGCCGAATTCTAAATTCGCACCGGGGATATTTATGCCTTTTCTCTTCCTAAGTATGCCTCCCTCCAAGACCTTCAGCTTTATGCTATTGTCACACACTCTCTCTACACGCAGCACAAGATTTCCATCATCAATATAGATAAGCTGTTTTGGCTGTATCCGGCCCAGATCACCTTCGTAATCGAACGGTATTGTTTTCGGCCCACATACCTTGTCGTCGTTGGTCAACCATACCACCGTACGATTCTTCAGCAGTCTGGTTTTGGCGCCCTTGAATCGTCCGATTCTGATTCGGAAACCTTCCAGGTCCTGCATTATCCGAATGTGTCGCCTGTATTTTCTATTTATCTGGCGGACAAGCTTCACAGATTCAAGATGCTGCTGGTGGCTGCCGTGCGAAAAATTCAGCCTGACCACATCCAGACCCGCTGCGAACATCTTGCGTAGGACAGTGTAATTGCTGCTGGCAGGACCTAACGTAGCGATGATTTTCGTTTTGGGCATCGTGTCAACTTCCTCTGGGTAATAGATCTGCACTTCGATTTGTCATATAGACAAACAGTACGGATTAGCATTTGTCAAGCAGCAAAGCTGGCGAGCCTTTTGCAGCCATTACTTTGGCGAGCGTACACCCTTGGCCTCGTGTTTCAGGGCAGCGTATTTCCTGGCCAGTTCAACTACGGCGTCATCGCCCTTGTCCACATATAGTTCAAGCCAATAGCCCTCGACACCTTCCTTCGCAACGCGGATGCCCGCCGCCAAGCGTCCGCGATGATCACCGCCTGCACTGTCACCAGCCACCAAAGCAGCCATTATCCGGTCGGCAAAACTTCCTTTAGTCTCTTCGTATGCCCTGGCCATAGCGAAGACCACCTCTTTGCCGACCAGTGTGTTTCCCTGACAAGCGTAGTATTTGCCGGATGCCGCGCCCCACCAGACGCCCGACTTATCCGCCTTGGCGCAGTTGCGGTTCGCGGCCCGACCCGACATATCAATAATGGCCAACTGGCGCTTGTCACGCCGACCATCACTACGCAACAGTTCAGCCAGCACATGCTCCGGAAGATGGCCCTCGGCGAGCAGATCCAGTGCACGCTCGCCCCATTTCGGATTATGCCAGTGCTGCGTACAAAACGCTCCCACCCCTGCCCGCACATAGGGTACAACCTTCCCGACAGCCGGATATTTGCTTGCCACAGCCGCACCACAAACACCCGCATCAGGATCGACCGCCACTATAGAGAATGTGCCGGAGACCTCGGCTTCAGGCCATGGGCACGTGCGTTCCGATTCGGGTCGGCAGTTTTGGCTATCGGCCAGCGTATCATGACGGAAGCACTTCGAACAGCAGCCGCAAAAGCACAGTCCAAGCAATATGACTAAACAGCACGGACCCACGCTTTTCGTGAAACGGTCACGAGCAAAACTTCTTTTGAGCATTGGTGTCCCTCGTATTTGTGAGACGATACATTTTCAACACGGCACGTTACTGAGCACCTGTTATCAAACCTTTAGCGAGCAGGTGCCTTTCACTCACTTCTGCCACTTCAAGACTTAAGCCGGCTTCATGCAGTTGATCTTCGATTTCATCAACAGTAAATGCCGCCAAGAGCGAATTGTAGAAATCTTGTTTGAGTATCGGGGCCTCGGCTGCCGAAACCGATTCCACAATGTCTCGTGCCTCTTGCTTTGTCGGCGGACGAAACAAGTCCATGACATAAATTACTGTTTCCTCTTTTGCCAAGGATTTTACTTCTTTCCAGAAAACCATAGCGTCCGGCAAATGATGAAGCAAGTCTTTGGAGATTATGGCATCGTAGTTACGATTCTTCTGCGCAAGTGCTGGCACGCGTTCCTTAAGAACTTCTATTTTCTTCGTCAGGCCTGCGTCACTCACTGCCTTTCGTGCAAGCTGTATCATCGCATCCGAGGCGTCTACAGCAGTGACGCTGATAGTCGGTCTGGCTCTAACCAGCCTGATGGGAACATCCGCAGGACCACAACCAATATCTAAAACATTCTTCAGCCTCACAGAATAATTTTCAACGAGCATATCGACAAACGTTTGATTCGATGAAGAAAAATCTGCTCTCGCATAAGCGATGGCCTGCTCTTCATCATCCATTATCTCACGTTCCAAAATTCGTCTCATATAGTTGCTCTCTAACGAGTGTCATTCCCGCCCCTGCTTTCGCAGGTGTAAAGTTGTCCCCGCCCAAGCGGGGAGCGGGAATCGAGGCTTTAACTGGCGTTTCCTGGACCCCTGCTTACGCAGGGGTGACAATGCGTGGAACCCATCATCGTTTCATTAGTTTTTCAAACATCAATAGTAGCCTATTGCCCCTCGATAATCGCGTCATAGACCAATGGCTTGACCGCATCCTGCAATTGTCCAGAAAATGGCATATACTGTGACAAAGCAACCACCGCCAGACTATCTTTTGGCGAAATCCAGAAATGCGTACTCGCCGCTCCACCCCACCCGTATTCGCCCACATGGCCCTTACCTGCTCGGCCCGCCTTCAATTGCACGGAAAAGCCGAGCCCAAAACCGTTTCCGCCTCCCCAATTTACATTCGGCGGCAACTGATTCTTCGTCATCATCTCCACCGTTTCGGGTTTCAACAGCCTTACGCCATTCAATTCGCCTTTATTTAGCAGCATCTGACAGAACCGCATATAATCCCTCGCCGTCGAAACCAGCCCGCCGCCCCCTGACAAAAAACTCGGCGGTGTCAAATACCGGTTCGCTCCGTACTGATTGGTTACCTTCAAGCCGCCTGATGGTTTTGGCCCATAGCAAGCGGACAACCGATTTGCTTTTTCTTTGGGCACATAAAAATCCGTATCCTTCATATCCAGAGGCACAAAGATCCGCTCCTTAAAGAACACATCCAGTTTCTGTTCCGACACCCGCTCCACGAGATGTCCAAGCACATCCGTCGAAACGCTATAATGCCACCTTGTCCCCGGCTCAAATAAGAGCGGAATCTCGCCCAGCTTTTTCGCCATCTCCTGCAAATCCCGGCTGCCGAGAACCTGCTTCTGCCGATACATCTTATCAACTGGCGTATTGCCAAAAATGCCATACGTAAACCCCGACGTATGCCGCATCAGATCCCACACCGTCACCTCCCGATTTGGCTCAACATATTCGGCTTTTCCATCCTCCGATTTCTTATGGACTTCCAATCCCTTTAGTTCCGGGATATGTTTTGCCACTGCATCGTCAAGCTGGAACTTGCCTTGCTCATACAGCACCATTGCCGCCACGCTCGTAATCGGTTTGGACATCGAATAAAACCGCATAATCGTATCGCGCTGCATCGGTTTTTTTGCCTCGATATCCCGCAGGCCGAACGTCTCGAAATGTACGATCTTGCCCTTCCTCGCCACCATCGTGACTGCCCCGGCCACCCTCTGCTCATCCACCAGCTTCTGCACCGCAGCGTTTACCTGTTTCAGTTTTGCCCCAGACATCCCCACATCTTCCGGCTTTGCAAACGGCATCTCCGCCGCCCACACCGCCGAAACCAGGATACACGCAGCAAGCCATACAGGTGCCAACCGTCTCATCAATTTCATTTTTCAGCCTCCGTTTAACAAGCTCCACGTATTACAATAACACTACCAACCGATATTTCCGACATACATGCAATTAACTAGTATCGGTTGCGGAAAGCCGAAACTGGCAATGTCACCCCTGCGAAAGCAGGGGTCTACGGCGAAAAAGCTGGATTCCTGCTTTCGCAGGAATGACAAATGCTGTCTCCGCAACAGATACTAACTAATCCAGCACAATTTCATCCTGATACTCTGGAACGGCTACTTCCCAGCCCTCCTTTTCTCTGACGTAATCGCCGAAGTGCTGTGCGCTCTTGGACTCGCCATGCACGACAAAGACCTTCTTGGGAGGCCTTTTTAACGCGTTCAGCCATTCTAAAAGTTCGTCCCTATCTGCGTGCGCCGAAAAGCCGCCTATCCGTGCCACTCTCGCTCTGACCGGATACTGCTGGCCGAGTATTCTGACTTGCTTTGCACCGTCAACAATTTGTCTGCCGAGCGTGCCCACCGCCTGATACCCCACAAACATTATCGTACTTTCGCGCCTTGTGATATTGTTGACGAGGTGGTGTTTTACCCTGCCGCCGGTACACATTCCGGACCCCGCTATGACCATCACCGTCCCTCTCATACGATTGATGGCTTTCGACTCTCTCGCGCTGTGAACCATCTTCAGTCCCGGAAACTTAAAAGGCGATTCATGTTGCTTGATAAGTTCCGTCATCTCTTCATCAAACAGTTCAGGGTGATGCTGAAATACCTTGGTAGCGCTCGCGGCCATTGGGCTGTCGAGAAAAACCTTCAAGTGTGATATTGCACCGTCGAGCAGCAAGTCGTTTACGTAGTATAGAACCTCTTGAGACCGTTCGATCGCAAAGCTCGGGACGATTATGTTGCCGCCGGCTCTTTTCGTCGAGTTTACAACTTCTCCGATCCCTTTTTTCGTATCTTCGACTTCTTGATGTACCCTATCTCCGTAAGTAGACTCAATCACCACATAATCCGCCCCAACAGAAGAAACCGGGTCGCGTACGATGGGTCTGTCGGGCCTGCCAATGTCACCGGAGAACAAAACGCTTCTGGCCTGCCCATTTTGGCACACTTTAACTTCTATTATCGAAGAGCCAAGAATATGACCCGCATCATAAAGAGTCGCTTCCACGCTGTCGCCGATCTCAATGGACTGTTTATACTTCACAGGCCGAAAGTGCGGCAGGCACTTCTCAGCGTCACTCTGGGTATAAAGCGGGACATACGGATAGGGACCTTTTCGACCTTCTCGCTTATGTCGCTTGCGCTTGAACTTGGCATCCTCTTCCTGCAATTTGGCTGAATCCAACAACACGATTCGTGCAAGCTCCGACGTTGCAGCCGTACAGTAGATCTTGCCTTTGAATCCCTCGCGGACCAGCTTGGGAAGCAGGCCACAATGATCCAGGTGTGCATGAGTCAAAATAACGGCATCTATACTGCCGGCCGCTACGGCAAATGGCTCCCAGTTCCTCGCTCGCAAGTGCCTTTCCTGATAAAGTCCACAATCTACCAGCAGCCGGGTGTCGTTAGCTTCCAAGAGAAATCGAGACCCCGTGACATTCTGAGCTGCACCGAGAAACCTCAGTTTTATTCGCATGTTTGACCTCACAGTACGTCAAATCCACTTGTTCCTCCACATTCTACAGGCCTACGGCAGCCGTGTCAAATAGAGATCGTCTTCGACTACTTCAATGACTTGGCCCGTAGGGTTGATGAAGACAGTAAGATTTTACTTGAAGCCCGTATCCATCTGGATTAAAGTATTCACCTGAAATCTTGACGCACAAAGGCTGTGCTTGGCCATTATGAAAATCGTAACAGTCAGACGCATAAGTCAGACATTCTTCTTCACGATATTTGTCTGGTTCTGTATCGTCAGCACCGTAGGCGAGGAGTTCTGGCAACTCCGCGGCTGGCCCATTGACTGGTTTTTCCAGCTTGACCCACTGGTCGCAATCGCAACAGTGTTGACTACGCACACCCTCTACCGGCCTCTCTTGTGGGCACTTCTCACGGTCATACTGACAATAGTATTCGGGCGCTTCTTTTGTGGTTGGGTCTGTCCTTTTGGCTCGTTGCATCACTTCGTCGGTTTCTTGGGCAGGCGAGGAAAAAAGACGTCTCAAAAAATCCAGCTCAACAAATACCGAAAGGCTCAGCAGATAAAATACTACATTCTCATAGCCTTCCTGGCGATGGCTGCATTTCCTTCCGCTGCCGTCACTTTGCAGACTGGTCTGCTCGACCCCATAGCGGTAATAACCCGTTCGTTCAACCTACTATTGCTGCCCATTGCTGATAGCTCCGCCAACCTTATTTCAGTGCCCAGCCGATTCTATGAAGGCGCGTGGCTGGTCCTTGTAATATTTCTAACTGCGGTTCTGCTTAACTTGGTCATCCCGCGATTCTACTGCAGATTCGTTTGTCCGTTGGGCGCTTTGTTCGGAGTAATTGACAGATTTGCTATATGGAGAATCGGCAAGAACCAAAACGAATGTATCAACTGCAAACTCTGCGAACGCAATTGCGAAGGCGCCTGCGAGCCAGGCGGCAATATAAGAATAAGTGAATGCGTTTTATGCTTTAACTGCCGAGAGGACTGCAAGAATGAAGTAATCAGTTACCAGACGAGCCCGTCACTTGCCGGAGAAACCACAAATCCAGATGTCTCTCGCAGGGGCTTTGTGCTTTCACTTGCAAGTGGCATCCTTGTTGTGCCGGCAGTCAGGTTGAGCAATGAATTGGGCAGCAACTGGCACCACAAGATCATCCGCCCCCCCGGCGCACTGCCCGAAGAAGAATTCTTAAAGAGATGCGTCAAGTGCAGCCAATGTATGCGTGTATGTCCTACAAATGTCATCCAGCCGGGTGGCATCGAAGGCGGACTGGAAAACCTCTGGACACCTACACTGAACTATCGAATCGGCTCAAGCGGCTGCCAGCTAAATTGTGTCGCCTGTGGCCAGGTCTGCCCGACCTCAGCTATCAGGCCGGTCACGCTCGCTGAAAAGCTCGGAGTTGATGATTTTGCCGAGGCCGGGCCAATCAAGCTGGGCACCGCCTTCGTCGACCGCAACAGATGCCTGCCCTGGGCGATGGATAAGCCCTGCATTGTGTGCGAAGAGAACTGCCCCGTCAGTCCCAAGGCCATTTATACACAGGAATGCTTCAATACTGTAAGAGATGGCACTTTGACGGTGACAAAAGTCACTGATAACATTATAGAAGTCAAAGAGACCCTGGTGCCCGACAGATTTGCCACCGGCGATTATTACTGCTTGGTTCGTGCGAATGAAAGTCGCAAAATCGTAGCAAACAGCGAAAACTCTCTGGAGATCACTTCTGACAGACCGGTGCAAAAAATTCCCACTGCGGGCGAGAAAATCGAGGTCCAAGTCCGATTGCAGCAGCCCCATATTGACATTGAGAAATGTATTGGCTGTGGAGTTTGCGAACACGAATGCCCTGTAAGTGGTAAGAAGGCTATAAGGGTGTCGGCAGAAGGCGAAACGAGAAGCGCCAATAGGAAGTTGTTGCTAGAACGTTAGTGGCTGGAGGTTAAGTGCGATGGGACAGAAACATGACAGAATCAACAGACGCAATTTCTTGAAAGCCGTGGGAGCTGCCGGGCTGGGTCCTGTCTTGGCCCCAGCGAAGAGTATGGCCGAGCCCAGAGAGGCCAAGATTGCAGAAGAATCGAAAGAAGCCAAGTACCCACAGGTGCCCACGCGCCCATTAGGCAAAACGGGCGTCCGGGTCCCGTGCCTGGCCCTTGGGACAATATTCGACGTTGTAGAGAATCAAGTAATTTTGCGAGAAGGCTTTAAGCGAGGAGTTACCTATTGGGACACGGCACCGGATTATGCAGGGCCCAACAGCGAGCTTGGCATAGGCAAATTTCTCGCCAAGAATCCCAAAGCCCGCAAGAAGCTGTTCCTTTCCACCAAACCCTCGGACGCAACAAGCGTCGCCGACGTAGAGGAGCGCCTGCATGCGTCACTGAAAAGAATGAACACAAAGTACATTGATCTATACCTCGTCATGGATTTCGTCGAGGGCCGCGGCTATGACGGCCATGGATTATCTGATCCGGCCCAGTTGACAAATGAGTTAAAAGAGTGGGTCAAAGCTGCAAAGAAGAGGAAACTGATAAAGTTTTTTGGCTTTAGCACCCACAAGAATATGGCCAAATGTCTTGCCGCTGCCGCCAAGCTCGATTGGATAGATGCCATCATGACGCTGTACAATTATCGATTCGTAAAGGATACTAAGCTGCAGGCTGCCATTGACGCCTGCCACAAAGCTGGTATCGGACTTATTGCCATGAAGACACAAGCATTCTGGCCGAGACCTGCAAAGGATGAAGGGCTCTACGAGCAATTCCGCGACCGTGGTTTCACTGAGCAGCAGGCAAAAATAAAGGTTGTACTGGAGGATAAGAGGTTCAGCTCAGCTTGCGTGGGGATGCAGACTGTTAGCCACATGACTTCCAACGTCGCAGCAGTGCTCGATAAGACCAAGCTTACGCAAGCCGACAGAGATGTCTTCAGCGAATATACTCTGGCCACGTCCGGCTATTACTGCACCGGCTGCGCACACATCTGCGACTGTGCCGTACCGGATGTCCCTTGCATCAGCGACATTATGCGCTATCTGACGTACTACAATAGCTACGGCGATAGGGCCCGAGCGCGGCAACTTTTTGCCAAAATTCCGAGCAGTGTACGAAACAGACTACCCAGCACCGACTACAGCCAAGTTGAAGCTTGCTGCCCAGAGCATCTACCAATTACAATGCTGCTTGCCGAAGCCGTCAGCAAGCTGGCTTGACCGTTGTTGGTCAAACGCTAATGATTTTTTTTGGAGTTCAATACAATGAAAGAAAAACAAGACAAAATCGACAGGAGGAATCTCTTGAAGAAGATTGGGGCGGTGGGATTTGGCTCTGTTTTTGCTTCGGCTGAAGCAGTAGCCGCCGCAGGTGAACAGGATGCTACAAAGAAAGACCAGAAGCCCAAGTATCCACAGGTGCCGAAGCGAAAGTTGGGCAAAACGGGTATTAAGGTGCCCTGCTTGAGCTTAGGTGGAAATCAGGACTTGCTCGCGAACCAGATAGTCTTGAGAAAAGCTCCCCAGTGGGGCGTGTACTTCTGGGATACGGCATACGTGTATAGGGGTGGCAACAGTGAGATCGGAATAGGTAAGTACCTTACGAGGAACCCAAAGGACCGAAAGAAGTTATTCATCGCCAGCAAGGCATCCGACGCATGGACCGTGCCCGATGTCCAAAAGCGCTTCGAGACATCCCTGAAAAGGATGAATACGAATTATATTGATTTGTATTGTGGGGCCCACCAGTGTCCCGACCCTGCGCGATTGACCAAGGAGCTACAACAGTGGGCTGAAAAGGCGAAAAAACGCAACCTCATACGGTTCTTCGGCATCAGCACCCACCAGAACATGGCGCGTGTGCTTGCTGCTGCGGCAAAACTTGGCTGGATTGACGTAGTGATGACTATCTACAACTTCCGACTGATGCAGGACAAGAAGCTCAGCGCCGCCATTGAGGCGTGTCACAAGGCGGGTAAGGGTATTATCGCTATTAAGACTCAGGGGTTCGGCCAGAAAATCAAAACTGAAGAGGATAAGAAACTCGCCGGACACTTCCTACAGCGAGGTTTTACCGAGGGCCAGGCAAAGATAAAAGCCGTGTTGCAGGACGAAAGATTCAGCTCAGTCTGCGTGGGCATGCAGAACGTCGCTCTTTTGACCTCAAATGTCGCTGCTGTCCTCGACAAAACCAAACTCACCCGAGCGGATATGAACGCCTTCACCGAATACGGCCGGCAAACGTGCAGTGGTTACTGTGCAGGCTGCGCACATATCTGTGACTCGGGCCTACCGGATGCGCTTGGCCCAGGCCGGATCAGCGATGTCATGCGATATTTGATGTATTACAGTAGCTACGGCGAGCAAGACCAAGCAAGAGAGCTTTTCGCTCAAATTCCGCGCAAAGTAAGAAACAGACTGCTCAGCACCGATTACAGCCTTGCCGAGGCTCGCTGCCCACAGCATCTACCGATAGGCAAGCTGGTCGCCGAAGCAGCCGGCAAATTAGCCTGACTCGTATCGCAAATACGGAATCGCGACCGGTTGAAAGCAATAAATGATAAACAACGCATCGTTGCCAAGTAGCACTCACCATAAAGACTTGACGAGTTCAGGAACTTTGCGATAATTGACCACCGCAACAACAGCAAGTAGATTGACATTGACACGGTTCCGCAGAGGCGCCATGAGCATAATAATAGTAACTCAGGAAAGGGAGTGAACAATGGATAACAAAGAGAATAGTCGGGTAACCCGGCGGGATTTCATGCGCCAAAGCGCGATTGTCGCCGCAGGATTAGGTTCTGCTTTTGCCGGGGCCACGGGCCAAGCGGGTCTGACAGCGGGCCAAGAAGCCGAGCTTCTGCAGGTGCCAAAGCGAAAGTTGGGCAAAACAGGCGAGAAAGTCTCGTGCCTGGGTCTGGGGACAATGTTCAACCTTGTTGATAGCCAAATCGTTTTGAGAAATACCCTCAAGTGGGGCGTTACATATTGGGATACATCTCACAGCTATGCTGGAGGGAATAGTGAGCTTGGGATAGGCAAATTCCTGGCGAGGAACCCCAAAGTGCGAAAGGATCTGTTCATCGTCAGCAAAGCCTCCGGCGCAAGAACCGTAGCGGATGTTGAGAAGCGTCTTGCGACCTCTCTGAAAAGAATGAATATCGATTACATAGATATGTATTATGCTCCGCATGGAGCATCTGATCCTGCCCAGCTTACAGATGAGCTGAAGCAGTGGGCCGAAGGTGCCAAGAAACGCAAGCTGATACGGTTCTTCGGCTTCAGCACCCACAGCAATATGGCCAAATGCCTTGCTGCAGCAGCCAAGCTCGACTGGATTGATGCGGTAATGCCGATGTACAATTTCCGGCACGTGCAGGATGATGAACTTCAGAACGCGATTGAGGCGTGCCATAAGGCCGGTATCGCAATTGTTGCGATGAAAACTACCGGTAAGACCACTATTAAAAGATTCCGCCTGTCGATTGAGACCGAAGCGGACAAGAAATTGGTCGGGCACTTCCTGAAGCAAGGCTTTACGCCGGAGCAGGCGGCTATAAAACTTGTATTGCAGGACAAGAGGATAAGCGCCGCGCCCGTTCAGATGGAAAATGTTGCCGTCCTAAATCAAAATGTCGCTGCGGTGCTGGGTAAGCCCAACCTTACACAGGCCGATAGGGAGGTCCTGAAGGAATACGCCGAGGCAACCTGCAGTGGTTATTGTGCCGGCTGTGCACACATCTGTGACGCCGCCGTGCCAGATGTGCTTCGTCCAGGGCGGATCAGCGATATCATGCGGTATCTGATGTACTACAACAGCTATGGCGACAAGGCCAGAGCAAGAGAGCTTTTTGCACAAATCCCCCACAGTGTAAGAGGCAGGCTGACCAGCATGGATTACGTCTTTGCAGAAGCTCGCTGCCCACAGCATCTACCGATAGGCAGACTGGTCGTCGAAGCGGTTAGCAAGTTAGCCTGACCGGCATTACAAACACATGGTCCTGACCAGTATCGGGCACATGGTTCTTGAACCGAAGCTACGCTACCATGGCGGCCTCGTTTTACGCCATGTTTGGACAAATCTGCTGGCCGAAGTGGGCAAAAAACTCGCGCATTTTCTGCAACATAAGCACTTTGTGTACAAATACTTACATTTACCAGGACATGATTTCTCTTGCCCAACCATAGCTCTTTTCGGTATAATAGGGCTGTAGGCACAAAAGAAGATGTAATGCTCGTCTGCTGAAAAATTGGGCGATGAAAAAGTTCTATTATGAAATCTGGCTTCCCTTCACGGCTAACAAGAGGAGGATTCTATTCTTGGCGATAGTCAGCTACATCGCTTTGTGCTAAAAAGGCATTGATCTTTCGTGTCCCCTGACCGCTCACCTCTGAGCGGTCTTTTTTATGCGCTTCCCACTTACTAACCATTTGACACCTCCACAACGCCAGACTAAACTCATTGCAGACCAAATTGGTATGCGAGAGACTCTACAGAATGATCGTAATCCCCAACCGAGCCGGCGCGCTGCACAATATGATCAGACTCCACAAAGCCGACTACAACAATGAAATAACTTCCTCTGAAGATGCAATCAAAGACTATGTCCAAAACTATCTCCAGAAAAACGCATATTTAATGGAGGGCGGATTCAACTCACAAGTGCAACAAATCTTAAAGGACAGCAAATGACAAATTTCACGAAGCAACTTTTCGGTGGCAGTTGGACGGAGAAAAAACTTGAAATTCTTAAAAAATATCTCGACGCTTATAATAAAGCGCTGAAAAAACAACCTTTCAAAAGGGTATACATAGATGCATTTGCAGGAACAGGATACCGCCAGCAACGAAAACGTCAATACAAGATCCGAGGGTTCTTCGATGAGTTGGAGCAAGATGAATCCAGGCAGTTTCTTAAGGGATCGGCAAAATTGTCACTTGAAGCGAGCCCATCATTCCATAGATATATCTTCATTGAAAGCGATAAAAACAAAATTAATGAGTTGGAAAAATTGCGAAAGGAACATCCTGAAAAAGCAAAACAAATTGAAATAGTACGAAGCGATGCCAATGAGTCTATTCAAAATTACTGTAATAATGAGGATTGGGCAAATACTCGGGCAGTTCTATTTCTCGATCCATTTGCTACAGAGGTCGAATGGGTAACAATCGAGGCAATCGCAAAAACCCGATGTATTGACGTCTGGATACTTTTTCCAGTTATGGCAGTCAATCGGCTATTAGCAAAAGACCCACAAAAAATTTCATATGATTGTTTGAATAGAATTTTAGGCACACGAGATTGGTTTGAGAATTTTTATAAAACTCGAACTTTAGATGACATTTTTGGTAAGCCTGTGGAAATTGTTCATAAAGCATGTGATTTTAAAAGAATTGGGGAGTTCTATAAAGAAAGACTAAAAACTATATTTTCTGGAGCGGCAAAAAAACCTAAGATCCTTTACAACAGTCGTGGATGCCCTTTATTTCATTTTTTCTTTGCCGCCGGAAACCCAAAGGGGGCACCAATTGCTATTAGAATTGCAGAACACTTAATAAGGGATATCTAAATGGGAGCCGATTCAAAAATAGAATGGACGGAATCGACCTGGAATCCTGTAACAGGCTGTTCTAAGATTAGTCCAGGCTGTCTGAACTGCTACGCTGAGAGAATGGCGAAGCGGCTCCAGGCTATGGGGCAGAGGCGATACAGGAATGGATTCAAAGTCACGTTACAACCTGAAGCGCTGGAGGAACCTTATAGGTGGAAGAAACCTCGCATAGTGTTTGTTAACTCTATGAGCGATCTGTTTCACGAAGAAATTCCGCTCGAATTCATACAAGACGTTTTTACAGTAATGAACGAAAATAGGCGGCATACTTTTCAGGTTCTGACAAAGAGGTCCGAACGTCTTCGAGAGCTCGCACCATTATTGGATTGGTCGGAAAACATATGGATGGGCGTTACTATCGAAAACAGCGACTATGTCAATCGGGCCGATGACCTTCGATCGGTCAATGCTGCTGTAAGATTTCTATCATTAGAGCCCTTGCTCGGTCCCCTACCTGACCTGCAACTTACAGGGATGGACTGGGTTATTGTCGGCGGTGAATCTGGACCAGGGGCGAGACCTATGGAGGAAAACTGGGTCCTTGATATTAAGAAAAAATGCCAAAGCCAATACAACATACCTTTCTTCTTTAAGCAATGGGGAGGTATAAACAAGAAAAAGACGGGCAGGATTCTACAAGGTAAAACCTGGGACAATTATCCCAACGTAGTCAGGGATAAGCTGCTGTTCGCCTAACATCATGCCATTCACGCCGTATCCCTGTGGATGATGATATACCAGCACATCGATAAGAATCAGATAGAGACCATACCTGTCCTGTTCTTTCTTGCCACTATTATTGTCTATGCCATAGTCATAGCCCTATCTGCCAAGCAAGATAAATCTCAAAGAACCATTCGGCACAAGAACTGATAGCATTCTTTTATCGTTTCCTAAGCTGATTCTTGTCCATTCTGCAGTCATCCTGTATAATCCTGTCCTTTAGAAGTCCGTAATTTTAGAGAAGGATAATGGCTACAGAGATTTCACAACAAATCCAACTATTGAGACGCGGCACGGCTGAAATCTTCACCGAGGCCGAACTGGCTGAGAAACTCGCCGACGCCGCCAAGACAGGCAGACAACTGCGGATAAAGCTCGGCTTGGATCCAACGAGCCCGGATATACACCTCGGCCATACGGTCGTGCTCAGAAAGATGCGCCAGTTCCAGGACCTCGGCCACAAGGCGGTCCTCATCATAGGCGACTACACCGCACGAATTGGCGACCCTTCTGGCCAAGACACAACGCGGCCAATGTTGAGCCCTGAGCAAATCGAAGAAAATGCAAAGACGTACTTTAACCAAGCAGGCAAAATCCTCGACACCTCAGAGGACAAGCTCGAAGTCAGACATAACAGCGAGTGGCTTGCAGACCTGAGATTGGCTGACATTATCAAGCTCGCCGGCAATATGACTGTAGCGCGTATGCTTGAGAGGGACACTTTTGAACTGCGGCACAAAAAGGGTGACCCAGTCGGCATTCACGAATTCTTGTACCCGCTCATGCAGGGCTACGATTCCGTGATGGTCAAGAGCGACTTTGAATTAGGCGGCACCGACCAGACCTTCAACAATCTTGTCGGCAGAGATATCCAAAAGGCATACGGACAAAAGCCGCAGGTCGTGATTACCACGCCCATACTTGTCGGCCTGGACGGCAAGAAAAAAATGAGTAAATCCAAAGGCAACTACGTCGGTGTAACCGACGAGGCGAACGATATGTTCGGCAAGGTGATGAGTATCTCCGACGACATGATGGAAAACTACTTTACACTTCTCACCGACCTACCGACCGACAAGATCACCGAGCTTGTCAATCCCGACAAGACGCATCCGAAGAAAACGAAGGTCCTATTGGGCAAGACGATTGTGGCTCAGTTTTATGACAAGGCCAGCGCCGAGGGTGCCGCCGCTGAATTCGACAAGGTCTTCGCGCAGAGCCAACTGCCCGATGATATCCGGGAAGTTGAAATAGCTCCAGAGCCGATTCCGGCAGGCAAACTGCTGGTGCACTGCAAGCTCGTATCATCCGGTGGTGAAGCAAAGCGAATGATAAAGCAGTCAGCGGTAAGCATTGCCGGCAAGAAAATCACCGACCCGAACGTCGAAATTGTCCCGAAAGACGGCATGATCGTTCAGGTAGGCAAAAGAAGGTTCGCTCGGTTGAAAAACCGAAAGGTCGATTAGCCGAAGATTTAATAGGCACACAAGAAAAGTTGCCGTCTTGGAGTCTAATTTGGTATAATGTATCTGGAAGTCCGCGTGTTGCGGACTTAGGCGGTTTCTAATGTCGCTTAGGGACAGGAATTTGGAATTATGGCCATACGATTTCATCCGCACGCCCTGGAACGTATGGCTGAGCGGGGCGCAACTAAGCGAAATGTAACGGCTACGGTGAAAAAAGGAGAGCAGTTCGAGGCAAAATTCAGCCGGTTTGGCTTTCGCAGGAACTTTGTGTTTGACAAACGGTGGCGAGGCAAGTATTATAAGGTTAAGCAGATTGAGGCTTACGCAGTCCGCATAGGCAACGATTGGCGGGTTGTTTCAGTTGTTACCCGATACTTCTAAGGGAGTTTAGGAGACAGGGCTATGAAATTCACATACGACCCTCGGTATAACGTAGGTTACATCAGCTTCAGGAAAAAGCAAACTGATGCCGAATCCATTCGGGTAAGTGACGAACTGGTCGTCGACCTGGCGCCGGATGGGACGGTCTATGGGATTGAGCTTCTCAATGCTAATGAGCAACTACAGCGTGAGGACATGGGCGAGCTCGTCGTAGTCAATGAAGAAACCGGTCAACACTCGGAGTTGTCCCTCATCAAAAGCAAGCCCAGCAAGACGGCAGTCAAAACGCGCAGGAGTTCAGCATCACGCGCGAGCAAGAAGAAGCCAAGCCTATGAACCCACGGCCCCAGGTCAAGTCCACAATCATAAGACAGTAACGTATCCTCCGCACACCGAAAAACTGCTACAGTGCGGTCCTTTCTTATTTGCCCCGCAGCGATGAAGTAAAATCGATACTCAGTTCTGTGGATGCTTGCCGCAATTTTCTATCGTATGTCCACAATGAAATCCTTGCGAGCACTGCAGCAGCCATCAGATGGACATCCACTAAGCCAAGGCCGATACCCATTAGCCGGTTACGTTCGACGAACAAGAGCAATTCCTCGTGCTCGACCGCCTCCAGCATAGGAAGCGCTCGTAGCAAAGAAAGGACTTCCGTCCTCTTCTTAATCTTCCCACACGCCAATTCGCCGATAATGAGCGGGTGGCAGACTACACTCCCATCCAACAGTAGTGCCTCCAGCCGAGAGCTTCCTTCTCTCAAGTGGGATACCCAAACTGACGTATCAACAAGGACCATTATTTGCTCCGACTGCGTCTTCGCCGAATAAGGCGAAGATCCTTCTCGGTACCCCCCAGCTTGGCAAGTCTTTTACTGCTCTCCTGAGCAATCAGAGCCTGCAAACCAAGCCTGACCAAGAACGTTTTCTCCTTGACACCAGTTAGCTTGGAAGCCTTGCTTAGTATCTTGTCATCTATGTTTAATGTAGTTCTCATATGTATAAGTATGCACGAACTATGCATACTTGTCAAGCAAATTCTTGCTCGGTTTCGAGAAATCTCTACTTAGCCAACAGTTCTGCCGCGGTCAGTGCACCGTGTGTCATTCCCGCGAAGGCGGGAATCCATTCTATCGTAGCTGGGGGGCGGGCTTTAGCCCACCGACAAGGTATTGGTGGGGCAAGCCCCACCCTACCAACTAAAATCCAACATCATGGAGGAGCACCTCCTCTTATCATTGCGAGCGAAGCAAAGCAATCTCCATTTGTATTCAACCAGCAGTTTTACTGCCGATTAATGCTTGTTTCCGTTGTTCCCGAGTCCAACTGCCGTCTGATGGTCACACGTTTCCATGATCGAAAAGAGTTTCAGGAAGGATGCCTCTTTCACGAAGCCACCTAATAAACTCTTTGGGATACCCCTCTTCCGGGCGCAATACCTGCCTCAGCGTTTCAAGTCCACGCTGGATTTCGGGCCTTTGGAAATTCTCGTCGTCTGACCGAAAGCTCTGGAAATAGAACTTGCCTTTTTTAACCCAAGCCGCTATCTCGCTCTCGGTGGCCAGCCTTCTCTCAGTGCTATCCCTCCAGAATAATTTAAGCAGATTAAGATGGTTGAAATGCAGCACACGCCATGCCCAGTCAGACTTGCTTTTTAGCTCGAACCACGAAGGAAGCGCAGGTGGCATATCCTCCCAGTGTTCCAGTGAGACCCAATTATGCTGGTTAGAGAGTGAAGTGAGAGTAGCCTCACTTGTGTGTTCAAGTTGTTTCCGGAGAGCCTTAAATTGCTTTGCTGCATATAAAACAGCACACCCTGCAAATATCGCAAGAAACATTGTCCAAAAAGCAGTCACTATTATTCCAAATGCTGAGAGTGTTTGAATTAGTTGTTGCCACATTCTACGCTTCTCCTTTATTTAAAGAGATCTTGAAATATTTCATCTTTAATCACGCACCGTTTGATT
>DAOWID010000214.1 GCA_030641115.1 Planctomycetota bacterium
ACGCGATCTCTGCGTTTGTGGTCGTGAGAAATGTGGATTAGCCTTTTGGCAGGTTGCCAAGTGGGCCCCATGGGGTCACAGGATGACCAATTCTCGCGTTCCTTCTGAGTCTTGCATCAGGAGCTTGGCCCCGGCCTTCTTTTGTGCCCAGAGATAATCATAAACAGCCAAAGACCTGCTAATTACTTCTGTCAGGCTGTGTGCGCCTGTCTCGTCTCGCAGTAGTTCCATTCTCGTTCGTACGTTCGTTGCCAACTCGAGGTTGAGCCTTTTGACTTTGGTTTTCTTGGGTATCCTTGGCATATTGTGCCTTTGTGACTCGAAGCATCGCCAGCAGGCCGATGACGAAAATCATTGTTGCTACTGCAAGACAGCCGGCCAACGTCATGGCATCCAAGCCACTTTTCTGCTCTATTAACTCAGTCGCAATTCTCCATAGCAGCAGTATCGCAACTATAGCCACCACCAGTCCGTCGGCTCTATCCTTCATAAAGGCAAGGATGGATGTAATCCAGCTTCCCCCTGCTCCATTTATGCCTTTCTGATACAACTCATAAGGAGGCAGTCGTTTCCCGCTCCCATCGAATGGCTGCTGTGGGATTCGTGGTCCATTGCCACTATGTCCTTGACTTCTGTTGTTCATGCCAATCGGCTACCCCTTTGGGAAGCCGACGGCATGAACGCACAATAAGGTACGCGAACATGTCGCGACCTCCCAATTGTGCGTTCCTGCGGGCGACAAACCGTTCCAACCCAGACGCCCTGGCCGCCGTTTGCCTGACGCAAGAACGTTGCGATTAGCTCCTCGGGCTTAAGGACGTACTACGCTTCCATCCCTTTTCGCCCCAGCCTGGCTCTTGCCAGGGAAGCCAAGCTGCCGTGATCCTCATGATTGCGCATTTTATACACAGTTAATACACTCGTCAATAGGAAAGATATTTTTTTCACGGCCTGCGGGTCTTCTCTGCTATTTTATTGTCTCTGAGAGAGCATAAGTGCTTGAAACAAGAAGAGTTATGATTTCTGCTGCCTCGTGAAATTTTTTTGTATTTCTTCGATTTTTTTGGGATAGGGCGAACTGTGGGGGGATCAATAGCGAAATAGGGTCCTTCGTGCTGTGAAGTATGAATAGAATAGGGCATTGTAGGGCAGAAATGACTCAATACATTATCACTGTGCTTGGTGAACCGTTTCACGGTTGGGAAAATATTTCTTTAACTAGGTGCGAAGAAATCTACAATAGTGAATTGAGACGTTGTCTCTAACGTGAAAACTTCAACTTCGCTGACTGCGATTGGGAAGGGGCCATCAATGAAGAAAGAAGTAGAATTGAACAAAGCGAAATGGCTAGTTGAGCCGGGCTGTGTTGTATTGGTGACATCCGGCACGACGGAAAGTGCGAACGTGATGACCTTTAGCTGGCAGACCCCGGTCAATAGCGCGGATCCGTGCCTTGTGCTGTTGGCCATACATCATGCCCGATATTCTTACGACCTGATAAAGCAAAACCACCAGCTCGTCATCAACGTTCCCGGCGAAGAGCTGCTCGAACAAACCCATTTCGTAGGCCAGGTAACAGGCAGAAATATCGATAAGTTCAAAGAAAGTGGCCTGACACCAGTTCCCACCACTGTGGTCGAGCCTCCATTGATAAGGCAATGCGCTGGGCATCTGGAATGTCGAGTAGCAGAAACATTCAAGATGCAAACGCATGATTTGTTGATTTGTGAAGTTCTGCGAGCGGTGGCTGATACTGATTTGTTTGACGGCAGATGGATACCGGAGAAGTTCCACACGTTACACTACCTTTGTGGGAACAAGTACGGGGTTATGGAGCGCACAATCGAGGCTCAACGCAAAAAGTAAAGTCAAAATCCTTTCCGACATCGAGCAGTCGTGACCTGGGCAAAAGCGCGGAAGCCGTGTATAATACTGCTTGTGTTAAAGAACAGCTTACTGTTTAACAAGAAAAAATCAAAAAACGATTTTTTCTTGTCAAAGTATGCCTAACCTGTAATTTTGTAGAAGCCTTATTGAAGTGAGTGAAACAGAGGTAAACCATGTCAGAGAATCTGAACCGTCGGAGTTTCTTGAAAAAAACCGCTGCTATACCTACGGCTGCAGCGTTGGGCTTGAGCTTTGAGGAGAAAGCCTTGCTGGCAAGGATAGCACGAAAGCCTGCTGCCAAAACGCCTCGCGGCTCCGTTAAGGGCCCACCGATGGGCAAGATCGGCAATCTCACGATTAGTAGACTATTTCCTGGTGGCAACCTCATAAGCACCTTCGCACACAGCAGAGATTTGATTTATGTGTCTTCTTTGTTGAGGAACTACTTCACGGATGAGAAGGTGATGGAGACGCTCGAGATATGCGAAGAAACGGGGATGAACACGGCCATACTGAGAGTCGATAGCCATTGCATCGGACTTATCAACAAATACTGGGATGAAAGAGGGGGAAAGATTCAGTGGATTGCGCAGGCCAAAGCAAAGAATGAACGAGACCTGACAGATGACGCGAAAAGGGCGATTGATAACGGGGCCGTTGGGGTGTACATGCATGGAGGCGTTGCCGACGAATTCGTCAGCGAAGGCCGCGTTGGTCTTCTTGGAAAGGCTGTTGAATTCATCAAGCAAAATGGAATCATTGCAGGTATTGCAGGTCACAGCGTGGAAGTGCCCATGGCGTGTGAAGAAGCGGGAATAGACGTCGATTTCTATATGAAGACCCTCCACAGCCACAAGTACTGGTCCGCCAACAGACAACCTGAGCATGACAATATCTGGTCCAGAACTCCGGAAAAAACGGCCGAATTTATGAAAAAGGTGAACAAGCCCTGGATAGCTTACAAGGTTATGGCTGCAGGAGCCATCCATCCGAGAGACGGTTTTAAGTATGCCTTTGAAAATGGAGCCGATTTCATCTGTGCCGGGATGTTTGACTTTCAGGTCAGAGAGGACGTAATTATCGCCAAGAACATATTATCGAGTGAAATGAACAGACAACGTCCCTGGAGAGGATGAGAAAAACCTGTAATCTGAAAATCGACCTGATGATAGAGGTTAGAAAGATGAATGTGCGATTAAGGAAAGATAAATCATGCCAGACTTCGACAAGTTCAGTCGAGCCGAAAATTTGGACCGGCGTAATTTTTTGAAAAAATCCGTTATTGCCTCGGCGGGCGCTGCATTGGGTCTGAGCTTAGAAGAGAAGATCTTATTGGGCAAAACAACGGCAAAAGCAAATAAGGCAGAGCGCGGGGCTTCCGGTGAAGAGCTGCCGATGGGCAGGATTGGCAAACTTGAGATAAGCAGACTAATCTGCGGCGGGAATCTGATAAACGGTTTTGCGCACGACAGGGATTTGATTTACGTGTCCGCTCTGCTAAGGCACTACTTCACAGATGAAAAGATTATGGAAACCTGGCATGTGTGTGAAGAAAACGGTATCAACACTATGATATCAACTGTTAACAGCCCGCACGCCAGCGGTAACGACCCGACCATTAGAGTCATCACCAAATACTGGAATGAAAGAGGCGGTCAGATACAGTGGTTAGCACAGTGCTTTCCAAAAGTAAATGACCTGACGGGTAGAATAAAAATAGCAATTGATAATGGGGCTGTTGGCGCCTTTATACAGGGCCAGGTTGGTGACGAGTGGGTCAAACGCGGCCGAGTTGACCTGCTCGCGAAAGCTGTTTCATTTATTAAAGAAAATGGATTGATAGCAGGTGTCGCCTGTCACGATATAGCGGTGCCTATGGCTCTGGAAAAGGCAGGAGTGGATGTTGACTTTTATATGAAGACTCTACATAAAGACAATTACTGGTCTGCCACTCCCAAAGAAGAAAGACCCGCCTCCGGTTTGCCCGGACACGATAATATGTGGTGCGTTTGGCCGGAAAAAACTGTCGAATTTATGAGGCAGGTTGAGAAACCCTGGATTGCCTATAAGGCCTTAGCTGCAGGGGCTATCCATCCGAGGGACGGTTTTAAGTATGCCTTTGAAAATGGAGCCGATTTCATCTGTGCCGGGATGTTTGACTTTCAGGTTAGAGAGGACGTCATTATTGCGAAGAATATCTTATCAGGCAAAATGGCCAGACAACGGTCGTGGAGAGGGTGAGAGAAGCCTATTAGTCTGTCAAATTTGATTTTAGAGGTTGTCATTTCGCACTTGATGCGGAATCCATTTTTAGAATCTGGATTCCCGCTTCCGCGGGAATGACAAAAAGTGACATTTTCTTTTTGGCAACGGCACTATAATCTGGGAATTGCGATAGCATTTTTGAAAAATCCGTGAGGTGGAGATCAAATACTTTCTCTCGTTATTCTTGCGCCGAGCGGATTTAATCTTTCTTCGATTTTTTCATAGCCGCGGTCGATATGATAGACTCTATTGATCGTTGTGGTTCCCTCGGCGGCTAATGCGGCCAGTACCAACGCAGCGGAGGCGCGCAAATCCGAAGCCATTACCGGAGCTGCTATTAGTTTTTTTACGCCGGCCACAATAACAGCGGGTCCTTCCTTGCGCAAGTTGGCTGCCATTCGGTTCAGTTCGGCAACGTGCATAAATCTGTCGGGAAAGACTTTTTCAACGATGACACTATTGCCGTCAGCAAGTGACAAGAGGGCCATGAGTTGAGCCTGCAAATCGGTTGGGAAGCCCGGATACGGCTGCGTCGTGACATTAGCGGGCTTTATGGGACCGTTGCGAGCAACGACGCAGCCATTTCCATCCGGCTCAACCGTTACGCCGATATTTCTCAACTTATCAACGACAGCCATCATGTCCTCCAGCCGACAGTTCTGCAGCTTCAACTCGCCACCCGTCACAGCAGCAGCGACCATAAAGGTTCCGGCTTCAATTCTATCCGGGATTACCTCGAATTCAGCAGGATGCAACTGCCTCACACCGTCAACAGTTAGCCGCGGCGAGCCGATTCCGCTTATCTTCGCGCCCATTTTATTAAGGCAGGTTGCCAAATGAGTAATTTCCGGCTCACAGGCAGCCGATTCAATAGTAGTTCGGCCTTTCGCCAGGGTTGCAGCCATCAGCACATTTGCCGTTCCCAGAACAGTTGACCCGAAAGGCCCGCCAAGGAAAATGTCTTTGCCCGTCAAACCATTCGGCGCTTCAGCGATAACATAGCCGTTCTTAAGATGGATTCGCGCGCCAAGCTCTCGCATACCCCTGAGGTGAAGGTTGATCGGTCTATCACCAATCGCGCATCCGCCGGGCATTGAAACCTCCACCCGCCCGCAGCGGGCAAGCAGTGGGCCAAGTATGCAAACACTCGCCCGCATTTTGCGGACAATTTCATACTCGCCTACCGGATTATCAATCACGGTTGAATCTATGCACAACCGCCGCTTTGCGTTTCTGGTCACCCGACATCCCAATTGCCTCAGCAACTTGCTGAAGACCGAAATATCAGAAAGGTTGGGCACTCCTGTGAGATAAGATCTGCCACCGGCCAAAATCGTAGCGGCCATTACGGGCAGAGAGGCGTTTTTTGAGCCATTTATCCTGACAGTGCCGAAAAGCTGAACCGGTCCTTCGATGTGAAACACGTCCATAATCTATTTTCCTTGGGCAGCACCAGTTTTGCGACATGAGCCGGTATGGCTGGACACGGGCAAAAAGATTGGTGCTGCTCGAACCTTTCTGGTAATGTAACGCAAGAAAGCTTTGGTTTCAACCCCTGCTTTTGCCTCGCAAGGGCGGTGTTTCCGCAGAGCGAAGAAGCGAAACAATATATGGCGATGAAAGTTCTTGAGCTTGTCAGACAATTGGGCAGTTTTGTAACTGTGACCGACATTGTTTGCGTTGCGGGGCTGACGTTATTTGGCAGATGGCTGCTCAAGACATCTCTGGGTAGAAGGGCCTTGACTGATTCAGAACCTCGCCGAAACAATATGCCTGTTTATACGCCCTTTATCCCGCTACTTGTTTGGTTTGGTGCAGTTTCGCTCGCAGCATTAATCATAGGAAAACTGGCGGATGATTTAGGTGACTGGCAAAGCGCCTTTCTCAACAATCTTATCCTTTGTATTGTTGCGGTTATAACAGTGGCAGTGACACTTGTCTTAGCCAGAGTTAGTTTTGCCCGTGGGTTAACGGGATTCGGCCTGAATGCAAAAACAGTTGTCAAGGATTTTATCGCTGCTTTCGGGAACCTGCTCTCGATCTGGCCGCTCCTGCTGCTAATGATATTGCTAACCACATTCTTCGGCAAACTCCTGTGGGGCCAGCAATATCAGATCCAGCAGCATGAAGAGCTTCAAGAGATAACAACCCATCCACAATTGGCGCTTCGCATAATGATCATCGTTGTTGCCGTGGTAGTAGCACCTGTGCTCGAAGAGATGATATTTCGAGGACTGTTTCAAACAATGATACGCTCATTTTTGGCAAGGCCTTGGCTGTCAATTCTGATTAGCTCAGGCATTTTCGCAACGATACATCAGGACCCGGCACACTGGCCGGCCCTATTTGTGTTGGCGCTATGTTTGGGCTATGCGTACGAAAAGAGCGGCTCCTTACTTCGGCCTATCTTTATCCACTCATTTTTTAACGCAATCACGATAGCGGCGGTCTTAGCCGAATAGTCTACTGCCGGCAAACGTACATCCAATTGCGCCTGGGGCAATGACGGATGACCGGGCTTTACGTCACTGGCCCGTACCTTGGGCCGAGGCTTGGCGCGAGCTTCTTGCCATATTCCAGCAGCGCCGCGCGTTGCTCTTGCGAGAGCGGTGTATATTTTCGGGCAAACTCCACGTTCTGGATAGCTTGTTCGGCCGTGTAGGGGCCGACCACGGCCACACTGACGCCTTGCAGATCCAGCGCGTAGGCGAGAGCCTGCGGCAGATAAGTGGGTTCGGTAGCACAGCCGACGTAGCCTCGCCTATGATTGGGGAAACCGCCCTTGATGCCGGCATAGACCTTCATGGCGATGCAGCCGACATTGCGTTTTCGTGCCTCGGACAGCACCTCATTTTCGAAACCATAAATGTTCCTGTCCGCGTAATTCATCACGCACATAACCACATCAATCTGGTCGGTCTTGAGCATGCGAACAAAATTTGCCGGCCGATTGTGTCCAGAAACTCCAATGAAACGAAGCTTGCCGGTTTCTTTTTGTTTTAGTAGGTACTCAAGAGCGCCGCCTTTGCCCAGGACGCGGTCGACTTTTTTGCTGCCGATACTGTGGATGTGCACGAGATCGACGTGATCAATCTTGAGCCGGCGTAGGGATTCGCTCAAGGAACGTTCTGCTTGGTCTGCGGTGTGCGTAGAGACCTTAGTCGCGACAAAGAGCTTGTCACGCCGTTTTGGGATCAGATGTCCCAATATCTCCTCAGCATTGCCGTATATCCGCGCCGTATCGATGTAAGTGACGCCACGGTCGATGGCCTCACCGAAGATCCGGATGCCTTCCTGAATTCCGATGGGGCCTTCGCCAACCGGTGCTGTGCCAAGGCCAAGGATAGAGACCTTTTCTTTCGTTCGCCCAAGCACTCGTTTTGGCAGCGCGTGGACAACGTCTGCTGAAGTGGATTTGCTGATCCCCTCTCCAGATACAGCCGTGCGGTGTGGCAGTGCAAACGCAGCGGTTGTACCAGCAACGATATTTCCAAGGAACTTACGACGTGTGATTTTATTGTGTGCGTCCATAGTCTTCATTCCTCAATATATATTTCTCATCGGTGACTGATTATACAGAAAAAGCTGATTTAGGGAAGATCGAAATAGACAACAAAATAGCTGCATACGATGGACGTCAACTGAAGAAAATGCTCTGGCGATGAATTGAATTCGGCGGCTGATTCGAGTATAATAAGTGAACTTTCGCAAAATTGAGATTAGGCATACTTTGAAAAGGAAAAATTTGTTGTTTAATTTTTGCTTTTCAAACAGTAACTGTTTGATAGATGATTACTTAGCTTGATTATTTAAGGAAATCAAAAAAGGGATTTCCTTAAATAATATATGC
>DAOWID010000097.1 GCA_030641115.1 Planctomycetota bacterium
GACTCCATCCGTCGAAAATCTATTCATTTTGCAGGAGTCTTAAGTCCGCGAGTCGCAAACAATAACTGATAGGAAATTTGGTTTCCACGAACAGGGGTGCTTGTACCACAATAGAGTGTATAGTTCAAGAGAAAAGAAAGAAAAAAGCCTGGGGCCGGCGTGCCGACCCTATCATGAGTTTACCACAAAAAGCAGCCTCTTACAGCGCAAGTCTTTGAAAAGGCGAAGGTTATATAGATTCTATGCGTGAGGCCTAAATGGGTTATCTAAGACGCCCCCCGAAAAAAAATATATACATGGGCAGAGCTATCGGTATGTAGTGGAGCCACAAAGGGTAAACGGACAGGAAAAAACCGTCGACCTTGCTTATCTGGGTAAAGCCGATGACGTGGTGAGTTCTTCGCTTTGCGTCCGCAGTTCCATTGGACCGATGAGAGATATGACCGCGGCCAGACGACCCCGCATCGATTTCCAGGAGTGGCTTGGTTGGTGTGCGGCAGGCGCGGCTGCGGCAGGGTATGAGGCGTGAATGAGTGGATGCGTAAATGTGTTGATGAGTTGAAGGGAAAGGATAAATCAAAAACTTGTGGATTCCCACGTGCGCGGGAATGACAAGGAGGGACCCGCGCAATAAATTGCGGGGCTAAGTATAACGGGGCCGGGCGTGTGTTCCGACGGGAACGATCGGTCAGCCGGATGCGGATGGGGCAACGTGTGGAATTGCTGACATGAGGGTTCGTGTGTATGGATGAACAGGGTTTTGGTAGAGCTGCTGAGCCGGGGCCTGCTCCACTATCCGGCCCATGTACATAACTGCCACGATGTCGCAGAAAGATGCCACGACTGTTAGGTCATGGGCAATAAATAGATACGTCAGTCCAAATTCCTCCTGCAAATCTTTCAGCAGATTCAGAATCTGCGATTGAATCGAAACGTCCAGTGCACTAACCGGCTCATCGCAGATAACCAGTTTCGGGTGCAGTGCCAAGGCCCTGGCTATCCCGATTCGCTGTCGCTGTCCGCCCGAGAACTCGTGCGGATAACGGTTCATACAGTTGGCTGACAGCCTTACCTTGTGGAGCAATAGTGCGACTTGCTCAGTCAGTTCGGTGCCGGTCTTTCCCCGGTGGACCTTCAGCGGCTCGCCGATGATATTGCCAACGGTCATTCTTGGATTCAACGAGCCGAGCGGGTCCTGAAAGATGAGACTCATCTGTCTTCGCAGCTCGCGTAATTTGGCCCTGTTAGCCGATAAGACGTCCGTGCGTTCAAAGACGATACGTCCTGCCGTTGGTTGTACGAGGCGAACTATGCTTCTGGCGACAGTGGTCTTGCCACAGCCGCTCTCACCAACGAGCCCGAGTGTTTGGCCGGCTCGAATACCGAAACTTATCCCGTCAACTGCCCTGACGTAACCAACGGTGCGCCGGAGCAGACCGTGCCTCACGGGAAAGTAGGTCTTCAGGTTATCGACCTGGAGAAGATATCCGTTTCGACTCGCCATATCTTGATTTGTATTCCCTGCGTTCTTCGTTTGTTTCGTAGTCCGGCGCATGCCAGCAGGCAACCTGTCGTCCTGGCTGGACCTCCCTCGGCATCGGTTCTACTGTCCGGCACCTTCTATCATTGCAGCCCTTCTGGCATCGCGGGTGAAATTTGCAGCCTGTAGGGAAGTGCAGCGGGTCAGGAACCGTTCCTGGAATTGTTTGCAGACGTTTGGCCGATAAGCGCGATCGAGGCAAGGACTGCAGTAATCCTTGCGTATAAGGGTGATAAGGTTTTGCGAAGAGCCGTTGCGAATCTGCGATTTCCATTATCCGCGACGCATACATCACGGCGACATCGTCGGCCCGCTCAGCCACGACCGGCAAATCGTGCGTTATCAGTAGAATACTCATCCCGTTCTGCTTCTGCAGCTCGCCGAGCAGGTCCAGTATTTGTGCCTGAATCGTTACATCGAGGGCAGTTATCGGCTCGTCAGCTATCAACAAGGCCGGCTTGCAACTCGCCGCCATCGCTATCATAACTCGCTGCTGCATACCCCCGGACATCTGGTGCGGGTAGTCGCGAGCACGCTGCGCCGGGTCAGCGATCCCGACTTTGTCCAGCATGGCGACCGCGTTTGCCCAGGCCTTGCTCGAGCCTTTTTTTTGATGCAGCTTGATGCCCTCAGCTATCTGTGCCCCAATCGTATAAACGGGATTTAGGCTGGTCATCGGGTCCTGAAAAATCATAGCGATTCTATTTCCGCGGACTTTCCGCATCTGTTTCTCGCTTAACGCCAGCAAATCTCGACCCTCAAAAACAATTTCGCCCCCCATGATTTTGCCCGGTGGAGCCGGAACGAGTCGCATAATCGAAAGTGCCGTTACGCTTTTGCCGCACCCGCTCTCACCGACGAGCGCAAAGGTTCGGCCTTTCTTTATTGAAAAGCCTACGTCTTGTACCGCTCGCACAACGCCGTCTTCGGTAAAGAAGCCGACGCTTAGCCCTTTTACTGACAACAGACTGCTGTTTTCGCTCATGCGCCTTTGACTCCCGCGAGGCGGGAGCTCGTCAATTGCGGATCAATGGCGTCCCGCAAGCCTTCTCCAACCAAGTTATATGCCATCACAGTAAGAAATATCGCCAGTCCCGGAAACAGGGTGAGCCACCACAGGAACCCGCCGGTAGTGCTGACACCTAAGCTGAGCATTTGCCCCCAGCTCGGGGTCGGAGGTGTGACGCCAAAGCCGAGAAAACTGAGGGCCGCCTCGATGAAGATGGCGCTGGAAACACCAAACGTAGCGTTGACCAACACCGGTGCGATGCCATTAGGTAGCATGTGCCTGAAGAGGATACTGCGAAGCGGCAGTGCAAGTGAGACCGCTGCCTGAACGAAATCCTGCTTTCGCAGCTTGAGGAACTCAGCCCGGATAAAGCGGGCATTGCCTGTCCAACTGGTAATGCCGATGATTATCATGATGTTTATGAGGCTTCGCGGGAAAAAGGCTACTATTGTGATGATAAGAAAGAATACGGGAATCGCCATCACTATCTCGACGATACGCATACCGATGAAATCAATCTTCCCCCCGAAATAACCCAGAATTGCGCCGACGACAACACCGATCACGCACGATATTCCAACCGCTACGAACCCGACCGAAAGCGATATCCTGCTGCCGTGGATCAATCTGCATAGAACGTCGGCGCCCACATCGTTGGTCCCCAGCCAATGCTGCCGACTGGGCGGCTGCTGCCGTGACGCTAAGTCCGTACGCTCGTAGCCGTACGGTATTGGTGCAAACACCGCGCCGGCTGCATTGCCTGAGGCAACCATTGCTCTGTAATCTGTCGCATCAAGCCTTCGTGGGACGAAGACACATATCAACAGAATCCCCACTATGATTATCGCGCAGCTTATGCTTAGCTGACGCCACAGAACGCTGCCGCGCACAGAGGGTTCAACACGCCGACGATTTCTTCGTATTAGCTGCAATTGCGAAAGGCCAACAACGGCTGTGAGCAGAATACAATAGTCGGTCGGCTGTAGATTCTTAAAAAGCGGGAAATGCAACTGGCCATTGATGCGAATCACGAACGGCTTGTCATTTGCAAGAAATGGCGCGAGAACAGCAGCGAAAAATAGGACTGCCACGAATATCAGACAAGCCACGTTGAGCCGACTTTTGGAGAACTGATTCCAAACAAGTTCGCCGTACGACATGCCCCAGTTTGTTTTTTCTTGGGTTTGTTTGTTCATAAGCTCTTAGTTAGTGGCTGTTGCAAAAAGCCGAAGCTGACAATGTCACCCCTGCGAAAGCAGGGGTCTACAGCGAAAAAGCTGGATTCCTGCTTTCGCAGGAATGACAAATGCTGTTTCCGCGACAGGCACTAGCAGTGTGTCAAATTCGAACTTGTGGGTAAGAACCCCACGTGAAACGTGGGGCTAAATATTTAGCCTGCGGTTTTACCGCAGGTTCTGAACCATAAAATCAATATTGACAGACTACGAGTTAGCGGTGTCAAAACTTATCCTTGGATCTGCGATGGCATAGGCAATATCAGCAAGCAACAGGCCGACCAAATTCAACATGCCTGCAACCGTTGCCACCGCCATCACAACGTTATAGTCCCGTGCGGTGATCGCTTCAAATGCGAGCAGCCCCATGCCGGGAATGCTGAATATCTTCTCGATGATAACCGAGCCTGCAAACATAGCAGGAAGCAGCGTTGCCATAATTGTTATGACCGGAATTATGCTGTTACGAAAGGCGTGCCTGAATATTACAGCCGGCTCCGACAGCCCCTTTGCCCGAGCGGTCCTGACGCAATCCATGCGCAGACTATCGAGCATCCCGGCTCGCACCTGTTTGGCAAGATAAGCAAAGCCGGTATAAGTCAAGCATACGACCGGCAGAACCAGATGCCACAGTCTGTCTGCCAGCCACGGGAGAAAAGCCAACTCGTCAGCGTAGTTGCTCGACAGCCCAGCCGGCGGAAACCAGCTCTTAAAAGTAGGGCCAGTGAAATATCCAATCAACATCTGACCGACCCACATGACCGGCAACGACCACAGCATCAGAAGAATTACCGAACTGGCCCGGTCAAAAAACCGCCCATGCTTCACTGCTGCCAAGATTCCCACCGGCACCGATACTGCGTAGATAATCACAAAGGCCATTAGGTTTAATGTCAGCGTAATAGGCAGCCTTTCGGCGATCAGGTCGATGACCGGCCGATGATGCTTGATCGAATCCCCGAAATCAAGGCGTGCAACTCGCCACAGCCAAGTGGCATATTGAACGTGAAGGGGCTTATCCAGCCCATATAGTCTCGCTCGCGCTGTCCGAACGTCCACCGCCCGCTCAACATCCAGTTGACCACCGTATCCCACAGTCAAGCTGACGGGCTCACCCGGTGCAAGGCGGCTAATCGCAAAGACCACTACCGTTATGCCCAGCAACGTGGGGACCATCAACAACAAACGTCTGATGATATAGGTAGTCACCTGCTAACGTCCGACTCAGCCATCCATCACAAAATCATTTATATCGCTGCTTTTGCTCAGGCACGTACCATTCCAGATAGTTAAGGCCGAGCTTATGGATAGTAACATTCTCGAAGCGCCGGTCAACCAGACGAAAAGTTGGCCTTGTGAACAAAAACGTGTAGGGCTGTTCTTCATGTAGAATTCTATGCAACCGGTGATAAAGCTCGCTCGTGTTACCATTAGAGGCGGTGCGTCTGGCTTCTTGCATTATTGCGTCTGCCTGCGGATTATTGAAGCCGACGTAGTTAGAGCCAAGGTTGCCGATTTGTGAAGAGTGGAAGAGCTTGTAGGGGTCCTCAAGGACATCGCCTCCCCACCCTGCGATGTACGCATCAAATTGTCCCTCATTTAGCCGACCTAACAGGATCGACCATTCGCACGGCTCGCAAATCACATCAATTCCCACTGTCGCGGCCTCATCTTTGAAAAGTCTGGCCAATCTATCGAACAAGGCGTACGAACTCGAATACATGAATTTGAACCGCAGAGCAGTTCCATCCCTGTCACGCACACCATCGCCGTTTGTGTCGCGCCAGCCAGAGGCCTCGAGCAATTGCTTAGCCTTTTCCTGGTCGTAGGGCCAAGGCTCAATGTCACCGTCGTTCTTCGGCCCATGGACATAAAAGGGCCCCGTAACGACCTGGCCGTGGCCCTCAAGAAGATGAGCAACAATCTGCTTGCGATTGACGATGTGGGTCATTGCCAGGCGAACGCGCTTGTCGCAGAAAAATGGGCTGTCATGGTTCCAGCCAATATAATAATAAGGGGTCCACGGGGTCCAGTAGGAAAGGCAATAGAAGTCTTTGTTGAACTGCGCATCCTTGACAAGGACGGCAAACTGCTCAGGTTCAGGAATAACAATATCCACCTCGTGACAGCGCAGGGCCTGTATGCACGCAACGGGATTGGCAATAAAACGATAAATGATTCTCTTTAGTTTGGGCTTGCTACCCCAATAGCTCTCATTGCGGCTCAAAACCATTTGCCGACCTACGTCCCATTTGTCAAAGACATACGGGCCACTGCCTACCGGATTAGATACGCGCCTATTAAACTCGCGAGGATCGCTAAACCTATAGATGTGTTCTGGAAGTATGCCAATGCTCCAGACAAAGGACAAATTCTCAAGGGACTGTGAGCAGGGTCTTTTCATAAGGAATTTCACCACACGGTTGCTAATCTTGGTGACCTCGCTGACGTCAATATACTTGTTGGCGATATTGGCTGCGTCGACTTTCGGATTGACAGCCGTTTCATAGGTGAAAACGACATCATCTGCCGTCACAGGCGCGCCGTCCGAAAAGTGTATGTTGTCTCTAAGCTGAAAGGTTATTTCCAATCCGTCACTTGAAACCTCGTAACTTTCCGCCAGCCAGGGCTTTAGCTTCACCTCGTCGTGGTCATGAACCAACAGTGGCTCAAAGATATAGGGTACGGTAATCCACGTTGTGTAAATGTTGGCCTCCGCAGAAATCGGATTCAACGTCCTCGGCTCGACACGAAAGGCCCATATCAGCCAGTCACCCTCATTGCCGGAGGGCTCTACTGCGATAGGCGCACCCTTCTCGGCGCCAACTTTCACACTCTCGGTGTGGGTGACATCTTCTAACGTGTCATTAAGGCGGTTAAGATTCTCGTACAACCGGTCGGATTGGACCATGGAGAGGATCTGTAGCAGGATAATAATTAAGAGCAATACAAAGAGGAAAAATGTTGCAACCCCTTCGCGACCATTCATAAACAAACCTCCGTTGTTTGTTACAAAAAGGCTTCTGCAAAATTGCAGGTTAGGCATACTTTGACAAGAAAAAATCGTTTTTTGATTTTTTCTTGTTAAACAGTAAGTTGTTCTTTAACAAATAGTCAAGCGATGATTTAAGAAAATCAAAAAACGGATTTTCTTAAATAATATATGCCTAACCTGCACTTTTGCAGAACTCATTGTTACAAGGCCCGAAGTTAACCCGAGACTATGTCTTTAGCCGGGTGGTTTAGTCCTGGGCGGCTCCGGCAGCGGAAGGGGTGCTGCACGTTTCTTGCCGGCCGCATCCGTGCCATAGTCAAACTTCAGCTTCACCGCTAATGCACCTGGGCTGGTCTCGTTCCCGAACAGTCTGTTATGCTCTCTTTGAAGGGCCGAATAGTCGGCTCGCTCGACAGTCTTTCTTATTGTCGTTTGTGGCATCTCCAGGAGCCAGCGAATACATTTGTCCTCTGTCTCGACCAAGACCGAGGCCAGGTGGTGCTTCTGAGTATCACTTAGGAAGTCCTGCCCCCTTATGTATCTTTGCATCACGTGAGAATATAGCTGGCCAAAGCGGCGTGCAATTGGAGCGGTGCCTTCACCTATTATTGGCACGGGTCTACTTGAACCGGCGGTAACCATCTTGCTGTATAACAGTTTCAGGATAGCCCCATCGAGCAGCTCGTATTGCACGGTCCAATCAGCGTACTTTTTTGTTCGCGTATCAGTTATCCGGCCCAATAAGTCCCGTCCTTCTGGAAGATTTATCTTAGTCGCAAATTCAGCCACCAAACCCAGTATCTCAGGATTGCTGTTGTCTATCAGGCCTCCGAGCTGCTCTGTGATCCGACGTGCCAACTGGGCATTGGCAGGTCCGGCCAGATTCAACTGTTGTACGAGGCCAGGGTTGGTGACACAGCGAACCGCCCAGTAGCGAATGACTTCGTTCTCATCTCTTAGCTTGCCAATAGCCAAATCCACCAATCGAGTATCTACAAGGCTATCCGTCAGAATCAGAAGATTCAGGGTTACCTTGAATTGGCGGTCGTCGGGTAGCTGCTTGGCCTGCTCAAACGCTAAAGAGATGTATTTAAGGGCCGACTCAGAAAACTGCCGAGCGTATTGCGCCTGGGTGCTCTTTTTGCTCACGATGACGGTACGGATTTTTGCCACAGACGTAAAGTCTTTAGTCCTGACCAGTTCCTGCACCGCCTCCTTAAGGAAATCGTCGATAATCTGCAAATCTTGGCTACTGAGCTGCTGCTTTGTGAGTATCGTGTCTATCTGCTGTGTATTAACCGCCCTGGAGCGGGAAATCATCGCCGGCACCACAAATGCCAGCAGAACAGCAAGAATTACCCATTTTGCCTTCATTTCACAAACACCGTGCAAAGCAATTCAATTTCCGGCCCATATTTGTGTTCCGTATTACTTAAAGGCTTCTGCAAAATTGCAGGTTAGGCATACTTTGACAAGAAAAAATCGTTTTTTGGTTTTTTCTTGTTAAACAGTAAGTTGTTCTTTAACAAATAGTTAAGCGATTATTTAAGAAAATCAAAAAACAGATTTTCTTAAATAATATATGC
>DAOWID010000337.1 GCA_030641115.1 Planctomycetota bacterium
AACTTCAATCACAGTCACCTATAGTGATGTAAAAGGTGGCTTTCCGGGCGAAGGCAACATTAGTGCCGCACCTTATTTCGTAGATCCAAACAATGGCGATTATCATTTGAAGTCGCAGGCGGGCAGATGGAACTCAGACGAGGGACGATGGGTGATGGACGAGGTGACGAGTCGTTGCATCGATGCGGGCAATCCAGGCAATCCCGTCTCTAATGAGCGATTCCCCAACGGCGGCATCATCAACATGGGCGCCTATGGCGGCACAGCCGAGGCGAGCAAATCATATTTTGGCCAGCCCATCTGCGAGACAATCGTAGCAGGCGATATAAACGGCGACTGTGCGGTCAATTTCAAGGACTTCGCGCTCATGGCTGCCCATTGGCTGGAGGATAATACTCCCATTAATTCAGATTCTGTGGTGAAGGAGGGCATAGAATATTACATATGTACCGACAAGTCTGTTTACCACTTGGGAGAAAATGTCCAGATTCTGTGCAGGGTGACTAATCTGCGAGAAGTTTCGGTAGATGTTGGTGACGTTCCAAATTGCGCGCATGGTTGGAGTGATTTGACTATCACCGACGACCGTGCTACCGACATCTGGCAGTACCTGCGTAGTATACCCCCGTGCGGCTGGACGATGCTGCACCTCGAGCCGTACGACTCTAAAGAGCACCAATTTACGTGGGATATGATAAGTGATAACGGGACATTTGGCGTACACAACGACGACTACCTTGTAGGCACCGGCTCATATAAGATAACAGGACAACTAAGACTTTCTAATGCTTATAAACATAAGAGGGTTCCTGTATCAGTATCTATTGAAATAAGGCCGTGACTTCTAACAAGCCACCAAGTCAAGCGATTAAGCTTCCACTATTTCGATATTGTCCATACTGCCGAGTAGGCCATTTGCCAGCGTCAGATACTCTAATCGCTTCGGATTGTGTCCCAATAGCTCACTGCCGACGGCATCGACCGCAACGGGGTCGAAGCCGGCCAGAATACAGCCAGTATTCTCTCGCCTTCCCGAAAGGTGACTCCCTTTCAACGCCACCGCGGCGTCCACGACGCACAGGTCGGGCTTTTTGTACAGACAGACATCCACGACGGACTTGTCCGTTGAGGGGCTGTGCAGCCTTGACTTGTTCCACCCGCCCGCGTAGAACCTGCCCGGCGCGATGCCAAACATATTCTTCATCGCAATCGTGGTCCTGGTGAAGCTGTGGTCCTTGAGGACGGGCAGAGAAATCACAAACGCGGCGCGGACTATCCTGGGCATGTGAAATTGCCTTAGCTGCAACGCATCCCTATTTTCCAGCAGCACAGTCTCAGCCTGGTTAAAGTCGAGCAACCTTATGCCGTACCTTTTGGCCAACGCCGTATATCCGAGTGCAGCGAATACATCGGTAGTCTTGCCTTGGCCACAACCCTCACCTATTGCGATTTCGGCGTTTGTGCGGGCTTTGCAGTAGTGATAGACCGCCTCGGCTGCCGCGATACTCGTTGTGACCGGCGGTGGAGAAGAATTTGTCAGGTTCGGCTTGATAATGATAAGCCCCTGCTGTGGCAGCCGGCCAGCCGCCCCAACGAGGTCAAGGGCCTTGGCGACACTGCTTTTGTAATCGGCAAATCGTACGCTGGCAACCTTACTCATAAGTCTTGAACTGCAATGTATTTACAGCGGCGTCTGAAATTGCTATTTAGCTCTACTACGGCAAACCGAAGTCAGTCTGAACAGCTCCGGCGCTATGAACGTTCTTATGGCACCCACTTATCCCAAAGTGGAATCCGAACAAAATAATTCGCTGCTAAGTCTTGACTGTCAAGGAATTTTGGGTAAATTTATACGACCCCGTGAGGCGATACGCCACTTACGGGTCAGATTTGAACCTGTGTTAGAGACAAGAGTTTTGCAAAATTGAGATTAGGCCCCGTTAGAAACCTTAGCTAACGGGAGCCGAGAGAATTGGTATTTGTGAAAAGGTATTTCTGACGGGCTGAACATGATAGAAGTCAAGAATTTGAGTCGCAGTTTTGGGCCGATTGTCGCGGCTGACAATGTGTCGTTCAATGTCGAAAAGGGAGATGTGCTGGGCTTTCTTGGGCCTAATGGTGCCGGCAAGACCACCGTCATGAGGATGCTGGCGTGCTTTATCAGGCCTGACAGCGGGACCGCTTCTGTCTGCGGGTACGACATCTTGAAGAATCCTGTCGAAGTCAGGCGGTCCGTTGGGTATTTGGCAGAAAACTCGCCGGCTTATGGCGAAATGACGGTAGGCGGTTTCCTGAACTTCATCTGTGATGCAAGGCGGATCAATGGCAGGGTGCGCAAGCAGACATTGGACCGGATTGTGCCGATGTGCTCGATTGAGTCTGTTTACCACCAGACGATTGAAACGTTGTCAAAGGGATACAAGCGCCGTGTCGGGCTTGCTCAGGCACTAATTCACGACCCAGACGTGCTTATTCTTGACGAGCCAACTGACGGGCTGGACCCCAATCAAAAGCACGAGGTCAGGGGCCTCATAAACAAAATGGCCAAAGACAAGTGCATCGTTGTCTCGACCCATATTCTCGAAGAAGTAGAAGCCGTCTGCTCCAGAACGATAATTATCTCCAAAGGCCGCGTGCTGGTAGATTCCACGCCGGGTAGGTTGAAGGAGAAACACCACTGCAGTCTGGATGAAGTCTTTCGCAAAATCACCAAGGGAACATAAAGATGAACAGTTTTTGGGCAGTTTTCAAAAGGGAGTTGAAGAGTTATTTTACCACGCCCCTTGCGTACGTATTTCTTGTGATTTTTCTTTTCTTTTCGGCGTATCTGACTTTTAAACAGGGCTTCTTCATAGCACGGCAGGCGGATATGAACAGGTTCTTCACGAATCTGCCGCTGCTGTATGTCTTCATGGTGCCATCGACAGCGATGCGTCTGTGGGCAGAGGAGCGCAAGAGTGGCTCGATCGAACTGCTGCTAACCTTGCCGATCACAATAACGCAGGCTGTCTTGGGCAAGTTCTTCGCGGCATGGTTCTTTCTGACGATTGCATTGGCGCTGACTTTCCCTATGGTAATTACAGTTTGCTACCTTGGTGACCCTGACATCGGCATAATATTTACCGGCTACCTCGGCAGCTTCTTGATGGCAGGAGGCTTCCTTGCTATTGGCTGTTTTTTTTCAGCGGTCACCAAGAACCAGGTAATAAGCTTTGTCCTGTCGGTGGTTGCCTGTGCGGTGCTCGTTTTCGCCGGGATGCCGACAACGATGAGCTATCTTTCTACGTTCTTACCCGCCGGTTTGACCTCAGCGATAGAGAGTATGAGCTTCCAAGGACACTTTGAGTCGATCCAGAGGGGCGTAGTGGAGTTCAAAGACATTTCCTATTTCCTGTTATTGATTGTTGGCTGGATTGCTGCCTGTACTATTGTTTTAGAAGAAAGGAAGGCCAGCTAATGGACCCCGTTAGAAATTTCACAACGGGGCACTTAAGGAGGTTTATGATAATATGGCAGAAAAGCAGAGAATTTCTAACGGGGTGAACCGGACAATACGAGCAATTATTGGTGCAGTCCTTGTCCTGGTGATTGCCTTTAGTGCAATTAGCGTTTGCCAGAACATCGGCAGTTCGGTTAGGCTTGATGTCACCGACCAAAAGCTGTACACGCTCTCCAAAGGCACTAAAGCTATTCTGGCCAAGCTTAATCAGCCGATCACCCTCAACCTCTACTACGCAAAGACCGCTTCATTGAAAGGGCCGGACCAAATCCGCTATTTCAACAACTATTACGAGTTTGTCAGAGCGCTGCTCGAGCAATACGCCGCAGAGGCCAAGGGCATGGTCGATTTACAGTTAATCGACCCAAGGCCTTATTCGGAAGATGAGGTGCAGGCCCTGCGGCATGGCTTAAAACGCTTCTCCATAACGCAAGAGGAGAACTTCTTCTTCGGGCTGGTCGTGCAGACACAGTTTGGTGTCGAGAAGGTCATACAATTCTTCTCGCCGGACCGGCAGGAGTTTGTAGAGTACGACATAAGCTATCTGATAGACACCGCAATTACCCGCCAGAAAACCAAGGTCGGTATAATGAGCTCACTGCCGGTGATGGGTGATGCGACTGGATATATGGCGCAGATGATGCGGATGCAGGGTCAACAACCCAAAGGTTCCTGGACGATTGTCGAGCAATTGCGCTCAAAATACGAGGTCAATGAAATTGCCACGGATGTCAACGACATAAATGACGTTGATATTTTAGTGGTCATTCACCCAAAGAAACTGCCTGAGCAAACGCAGTTCGCGATAGACCAGTTCGTGCTCAAAGGTGGCCGAACAATCGTCTGTGTTGACCCACATTGCATCGCAGATACACCCGACCGGAGACAGATGCAAATGGGCGTGCCGCCCTCGCAAAGTTCCGACTTAGACACGCTGCTGAAGACCTGGGGACTTGAGATGCCACAGAACACGTTTGTCGGGGACAGAAGCCTGATGTTGGCGGCTCCCATCGGTCAAGACCGCCGCCCGCAGAATGTCATCGGCTTCCTTGAGCTTAGGCCAGAAGCAAAATCTTTCAATAGGAATAATGCTATAACCGCATACCTCAACCAGGTAAGAGTTCTGTTCGCCGGCGTGCTAAGGGAAGTTGGGGATGCGGAGGTCCAAGACGAGCAAGCCAAAGGTAAAGAACAAACGCAACCAAGCCGCCCAGAAATTGAGCGAACGCCGCTTATCGTGACTACTAATGCGGGAAATACCGTGAAAGTCACCAGCCCGTATGAGCTGATGATGCCGGATCCATCAAAGCTCATGGATAAGTTCATGGATGGTACAGAACCTGTACCAATGGGTTATCTGGTCACAGGTCGCTTTAAGAGCGCTTTTCCTGATGGTATTGAGATTGAGGTCGAGTCCGAAACGGAAGATCCCAATGAGACCAAGAAAATCAAGAAGCAGATAAAAGGTCTGACAGAAGCTCAAGAAGACTGTGCCGTGATAGTTTTCGCAGATGTTGACTTTATAAGTGATATGCTGGCGTATCAGGAGTCTTTTTTCGCCAAGATGATTGTGGGCGACAATAGTGCTTTATTGCTGAACGCAATTGAAGATTTGACCGGCTCGAGCGACCTGATTTCAATCCGGTCACGAGGAACGTTTAGACGGCCGTTCACTGTTGTTGACGAAATTGAAAAGAAGGCAGACGAAGAAAGCCGCGTAGAAGTCCAAAAGCTCAACATCGAAATCGCCGGCTTCACGAGTGAGCTGCAAAAGATCCTCGCTTCCGCGAAAGAAGAAAAGGCAGAGGTCGTCGGAAGCTCCATACTCCAGAAGCAGCAGGATATTGAATTGAAAAAGCGCGAGGCGCAGCGTCAACTGCGCCAAGTGAAGGCCAAAAGACGTGAGCGGATTGAGCATTTAGGCAATGCGCTGCGCAACTTCAATATGCTTGCTGCCCCGACGGTAATACTCGTAATTGCCGTAGTGCTCGGCGTCCGTCGCAGTGTCCGAAAGAGGCACTATATTAGTCACGCAAGCGATTGAGCAACCGCATCCGAAGAATAAGGCAAGTGCAAGCCTGACCTCGGTTGTTTGCTTGGAGATAAGGCTTCTGCAAAATTGCAGGTTAGGCATACTTTGACAAGAAAAAATCGGTTTTTGATTTTTTCTTGTTAAACAGTAAGTTGTTCTTTAACGAATAGTTAAGCGATTATTTAAGAAAATCAATCCGCCGACGGCGGACTTAAATAATATATGCCTAACCTGCAATTTTGCAGAAATCATTATTTGGCGATTGGTTGGGAGTTTTGTAATGAGCAACAGAAAACTTACCATATTAGGCATTGTCGCGGCTTGTATGGTCGTATGGGCTGTAGTCCAGTCACGCATTTCAAACAGACCCAGGACCGCGCCGGATGCCCCTGCGTACCTTATCCAGGGGCTTAATCCGGCTCGCATAGGCAAGATTGTTGTCGGAACCGGCGAAGATGCTGTGACCCTGAAGCGCAGAGGTAGAACCTTTGTCGTCGCCAACAAGGACAATTACCCGGCAAATACCGGCGAAATAAACAATCTGATCACCTCGTGTCTGGGCATTCAGACCGGGCAGTTCTGTACCGACGACCCAGATAACCACAAAGACCTCGGCGTAACAAAAGAAGATGCGCGCAATGTTGTTGAATTCTGGACGCCGGAGCCGAATTCAACACTACTTACAGGTGTCGTTGTCGGCAAGTCCAAAGAACAGGGCCAGGGCACTTACGTAAGAATGGCCACGAGCGATAAGGTTTATGTGGCACAGGAGGCGCCCTGGATTAGGAGCGGGGCTATGGATTATATTGAGCAGAAGCTCGTTGTAACGGAGCGCGAAAATATCGAGTCGGCAACGGTCACTTCTGCCAACGGCCAATATACACTCAAAGCAAAAGAAGACGGCGATGGCGTCGTCCTGGAGAATATCCCTGCCGGCAAGAAGTTGAAAGATAGTGACGCCAAAAGCGTTCTGCAGGCCCTATGGGATACCCGATTTACTGATGTTAAGAGAAAATCAGCCGACAGCAACGATTTGACCTTTGATAGAAAGTATGTTGGCAGGCTGAAAGATTCGACCGTTTATACATTCACAATTGCCAAGAAGGATGACAAGGCCTACGTAACCTGCCAGGCAAAGTTCACTGAGGGTAGACCCACCAAGATAGGCAAAACGGAGTCCGAGGAGCAGTTGAAGGAAAAAGAAGCGAAGCTGCTCGCCGACGATAAGGCAAAACGATTCACCGCAAAGCATCAGGGCTGGATTTACGAAATCGCCGAGTGGAAGGCCAAGAATCTGACCAAGGAGCTTGCAGACCTGCTCGAGGATGTGGAGGAAAAGAAGGAAGAAGAAAAGAAAGAGGAAGAAAAGAAGCAAGAGCCCGAAGAAACAAAAGAGCCTGAGCAAAAGCCACAGAACACAGAGAAACCAGACGACCCTAACCCGGTCGAGCCGGAACCAAACAGCGTTGGATAAGAGGCTGATGCCTCAACGAAACGGGGTAACCGTTCACAGGGTTAAAACGGCGTTTATGGCTCCTTAGACCAGTTTTAGTTGTTGAGCCAAGGCTTTTTTGATGAGTTCTTTACGAGATACTTGACCCAATCGCCCATAGCAGCTCAAAATCGGCATATTTACCCT
>DAOWID010000190.1 GCA_030641115.1 Planctomycetota bacterium
CATATAAGACCCCTAATAAGAAGGAGAACTGGCCTAAGTCGTTTTCAAGGGATTACTTATGGACTTTGGGCAAATGGGTGTTATACTGACACTCGGAGAGGTAAGGAGTTTTATACGGAAACCATATATACATAGTTAGGGTCCTATCTAGGGCGATCAATGAACCAGGAAGAGGACAAGATAAGAGAATACGCGTCCGTTATCCGCGAGCTGATTCAGCACGAAAACATAATCACGAATCATCGCCTAACGTGGATGCTCATCTTAGAGGGAATACTCTTTGCCGGCGCGGCTTCCTTCTGGAAGATACACTGGGCACCGCTGGTGGTTATTGCGAGCCTTGGAATCTTGACCGCAGTTTCCGTGTATCACGCCTTGTGGCTCAGCCGGCGTGCGCGTAATCACCTTCGACAGCTTTACCAGCACAAATTGGAGCTGCATCCGGAATTGAGACAAGAGATTCCGCCTGTGGTCGGAGATATTCCAGGTCTGGTGACCTTATCTTGGGCAAATCCCTGGAGGCTTATTCCATGGGCGATCGTTGTCGGATGGATTCTGTTGGTTATCTCAGCACTTGCGTTTGCTGGCTAACCGAGACCAAGGACCCTAACAACAGCATGAACTCGGACTAGCAAGCCCGCTGCGCGGCGGCGGCTTAGCACAAATGTTATGCACTTAGCAGGAATTGACTATGTGTAAGAAGTTTAATTTGAAAACCTTAAATCTTAACAAGAAGAGAAAAAGGTATATTGATCTAATTCTAAAGATCGATCCTGAATCAAAAAAATCTATGGGGAAAAAGCAGGTAGAAATTCAAAAGGAAATAATTAATCAAATGAAAAAGAAGCGCTTTAAGAAAATCCGTTCAACAATTTCTGTAGAGATTATTGTGAATACATCAAATCAAAACCCTCCAAGGATTGAAAAATTTGTCAAAAACTTATTAGACTTAATGCATAAGGAAGAAATATTAGAAGATATTAATGATACTGAGTTTTTGCCATTTGAAGAGGATCGTAATGTTAAATATTTGTCAGTTAGATATATGTTTTTGCCAAAGGAATCTTCAGTTTTTGTGCGCATTAGGCCTTTTAGTAGTTTTATAAGTGATCTTCATTTTATTGATACAGAAATTAAAAAAGATGAATCTGATAATGAAGATTTCATGTCAATTAAGAATCACTATGAAGAATTAATATTAAACAAAAAACAGTATATAAACTCATTTTCACTAAAAGCATATGAAGCGATGCTGAATTTGGCCACATTAGATATGCAAAAAAGCTTGACATCAAATATGGGCGTCAGCCCTTTTGTGATAAAACTAATATACCCTAAAAAGGGGACAAAGCCAGATTTCATTAAAGACACATATAGGGAATGGGGAGAACAGTTAATTAATTTCCCAATTAGAATAAAGCTTCCTGAGATTCCTACAGAAAAAAATACTTCCCAGAAATATAAAGTAGAAATTAAGAGTCAATTGTCATCCTACATAGAAGAAAGGACTATATTCAAGACACTAAAAGCACCTGTTGTTGTAACTGTTTTTTATTCACCACCAGTAAAGAAGAAAGGGTTCTATAAAGATATTGATAACATAATGCTTGAATATATATTGCCAATCTTCAATGAAATATTCACTCCCCCTCTGTCATTGTTGAATTTACATATGAATGAGAGAAAAGAAGGTCTTACCAGATTTACTGATGCCATCCCAAAATCACTGAATGGAAGTGCAATGGGATATGAAATAATTGAACTGCCTAAAAAGTATTCTGAGAGTGAAAAAGGCTTCCTAAGTGTAGGGTTCAGAATTGTTGATTTGGAAGACAGTATGATTCAATGGATAGACAAGAAGATTGAATCATATATAGAAAACAATAAATATGTATATGCTTAGAATTGCATAACAAGTCGCTCAACCAGACTGCGAGAAACGCAGTCGCCTAATCGGAGGCTGCAGGCGCGGCTGGTTAGCTCTGGGTTATCCGATTTGTGTTAAGCTCTGCCGGATTCGATGAGATTGAATGGTATGTATGAAGTTCCCTGCTGATTAGGGGAAAAAGCACACTTTACTTACATAACGATAAAAACGGTTAGAAAGACCGTTTCCTAAGTCAAATCCCTGTATTAAGCGAAAAGAAACCACCTATTTGCTTCTCTGATACAAGTTCGTATCAGCCGGGACATCGCCGGGCCGTCTGTGCCTTTGGCCCGAAGCTCCCTGGCTCCCTTTTCATTCATCAGGTGCACAACCCTCTGTGCGAATTGCAGGTGCCGCCGAACAGCGTTATCTTCTCAACAATACCCCCCTTAAGTTGGTCGAACTGCGCATCAATTACTTTGAGCGGGTTGTATTCAGTATTGTGCTGGTTGTGATAAGTGACAAACCCGTCGATGAAAGCATATTTAAGCTGGGTAGATATGTTCACTTTCGCACAGCCCAGCGAGATGCACTTGGTGAATACATCGTCCGAAAGCCCGGTGCCACCGTGCAGAGCAATGGGAATGCTCGTCCTTTTCGCGATCTCTTCGAGCCGGTCGTAGGCGATCTTTGGCTCACCTTTATAAACGCCGTGGGCCGTTCCAATCGCCGGCGCAAAGCAGTCCGGCTCTGCCCGGCTGCAGAGCTTTACCGCCTGTTCCGGGTCGGCCAGATGTGCATCCTGCTCTTTGACGTGAATGTCATCTTCCACGCCGACAATAGCTCCGAGCTCGATCTCGACCGTGACGTCTTTTGGCCGGGCCATATCGACAACTTGCCTGCTCAATGCGAGGTTCTCCTCGAAGGGCTTCGAAGATGCGTCGATCATAACGGAAGTCCAGCCTGTTTCGATGCACTCTTTGATGAGGCCCAAATCCTTGCAGTGGTCCAGATGTAAGGCAATCGGTACCTTTGACGAAGCGGCAAGCTCCTTCATCCAGCACATAATAGCTGACGTACCCCAAAAAATGACCGTCTTGGCTGAGGTCTGAATTATGACCGGGGCATTTAGCTCCTCGGCGGCAGCGACGACGGCTTTGGTGGAATTGTAATCAAGAATATTGAAAGCACCGACTGCGTACCTCTCCGCAGCCGCTTTACTCAACATGGATTTCATATTTTCAAGTGGCATCGCTTGCTTCCTACTTCACCGTCAACGGTCTTATATCCGCCCTTCGCAATGGTTGCTTTGGTCCAGTTGGGATAGGCGTACCAGACCAAGGGTCCCGCCCGCCCACCGATAATGACGTCCGGAAATCCATCTCGGTTTATATCTCCAACTATCTTCGCCCAAGGATCCTTTGGGCCATCATTGTCAAGAATCACATGACGAAACGGCATGTCAGCCCGCCCTGGGCGGGCCGAAGCCAAAAAGCTCAACAGCAGTAGAAAGACAGATTCCGCTCTCATTTTGCTGGTGAATATGGAACTCATTTCTGGTTTCCTTAACAGGGTCACTACAGCCAACACATCCTTTGCATTACTCTGTGAATAGCATATCACTATTCCTTGCAATTTCAAGGAACTGTGTTAGTGTTTTCATAGGAGACTGAAATGAGAATGAAAAGGACTTCAGTGGCCGATCAAATCGCATCGAAAAGACAAAGGGTCTGCAAGGAGAATAGAATGGAAAAAACTATTTCGAGGCTGAACTTTTTCGCCTTTTCAATTGTCGGGTGATGTTATCTCCTTGGATGCACCAGCCTTGACTTTTTCAGCAGAAGAGGTAAGCTATGGCGGCTTTTACAAGGATGGATAGAAAAACTCTGATACTTGTCGTGCTCGAAGCAGATGAGCGAATAGGAACAGCAAAAGACTGAGTCTTTGGGAGGTAACTATGGAGAAACAACGTTTTGTTCTGTTGACATGTAGTGCCATCCTTCTTGCGGGTATGGCGGAAACAGCTAATGCTGACACCGGAGCAGGTAACCGTGACCTTGCGCATCACTTGATCACAAAGGCCGGCACATCGCGTGGGCTCTGGTCGCTGCTGGGGTGCCGGGGCGGAACCTTGGCGCTCGAGCTTGTCCGAGACAGCCAGTCCTTTCTCTACGTACAGGACCCGCGCGAAGCGACGGTTGCAGATGCACAAAAAGCGCTTGACGTCGATGGACTCTACGGCACTCGAGTTCTCGTTGAGCGAAAGCCTCTGGATTTGCTTGCCTTTGCGGACAATACCGTCGATGTGGTTCTTGCCCCACTCGGGGCTGGAACCACAGGACAGGGAACCGGTGTCGGCCACAAACTGGAAGACTTGTCGATCAAACAGATCCTGCGTGTCCTACGTCCTGGCGGAAGAGCTATTATCGGCACTGTTAAAGGCGCCGGGCAGCAATTGACTCAGGAACAGCTATCGCGGTGGATACTCAAGCACTGCGATGAGGAGATAAGTTTTAGGTTTGGGCAAGATGCCTTTGGATCTTGGGTCCAGATAACTAAACCAGAACCGGAGGGCACAGACTCGTGGAGTCATTGGGAGCATGGGCCAGACAATAATCCTGTGTCGACCGACGCCGTCATAAAGGCTCCCTACAGAACCCAGTGGTTGGGTGGGCCTCTCTATACTGCTATGCCAGCCATCACTACGGCGGCCGGAGGGCGCGTTTTCACGGCCTTAGGTCACATGGCGCACCACAGACGAGAGGAATCGTGGCTCAATACTTTGTTAGCCAGAAATGGTTATAATGGAACCTTCCTGTGGTCACGCAAGCTCCCAGACGGTTACCTGGTGCACCGGTCTGCATTCATTGCCACCGAAGACTACTTCTACATGATCGAAAACGATGGGTGCCTGAGACTGGATCCTGAAAGTGGCAGGGAGATAGACAAAATTCATATCCCGGAAATCGAAGGCGAGTGGAAATACATCGCCTTGCAGGATGGAGTGCTTTATGTTCTCGCCGGTGCCGTCAAGGATTCTTCGGAAACGACCGTAGTGCGCAGCAAGCACAGCCACTGGAGCTGGGGTGAGCTCAGTCCCGGTTACTATCAGCCGAAAGTGCCGTGGGGGTTCGGCACGACGATTGCCGCCTATGACGTAGTGCGGAAGAAGGTCCTCTGGCAGCACTCAGAAGACAAGCAGATCGATTCCAGGGCCCTGGTGATAGGCGGGGCCAAGATTTTCTTCTACTGTCCAGACGCGCACACCGGGTGCCTCGATGCTTTGTCCGGACAAGTCATCTGGCGAAACAACGACCCCGAAGTGATCCGCCTGATTGAAGAACCCGGAAGACGCCTGCAATCTACTCCAGGGTTCCGAACAACATGCTACTGCCTATATACGCCTGAAGCGATTTTCTTCCAGGCGCAAACTCGCATGAACGTGGTCGCCATCTCATCCAAGGACGGAAAACTTCTGTGGACGCGAAAGAAGACTACGAACAACCCCAATATGCTCTACGTAGATGGTAAACTCATCGTGGGTATAGGCCCAGGTGGTAGCACGCTGATGCTGGAGCCTTTGACGGGCGAAACCGTGAAAGACCTTGGCTTTGCAAAACGATCTTGTGCACGTCTGACCGCAACTCCGGATTCCTTCTTCTGTCGAGGCTGGCCTGAAGGTCTGACCCGGTACGACAGGGACACAAACAAGGTATTGTTCAACGGCGCGTTGCGACCCGCCTGCAATGATGGTGTCATCGCGGCAAATGGATTGCTCTATATCGGGCCATGGCTTTGCGACTGCAACCTCTCGCTGATGGGTACCTCCGGACTCTGCTCGGCAGCCGACTTCAGGGTAGAGGATGAAGATCCGGTGTCACAACGGCTCGAGGTATGCGAAGGAGGTAGTCCTGTGGCTCAGTTTCCTGAGATTACCGAGGAAGATTGGCCCACTTACCGTGGAGGAAATAGCCGAAGTGCCTGTTCAGCCGTGACTGTGTCGGCCAATCCGAAACCGCTCTGGACATACCGTGCACCGGCTTCTTTTGAGCCAAGTGCTCCTACGTCAGCAGGAGAATTGGTATTCCTATGTGGCGATGACGGAAAGGTTCGTGCCCTGGACGGCAAGACAGGCACTCTGAAGTGGTCCTTTGCAACAGCAGGGCCGGTCAGACAGCCGCCGACCCTGTGGAAAGGGCGGGCCTACGTCGGAACAGGCGATGGTGCAGTGTATTGTCTTGAGGCGGCCACAGGACGGCTCCTCTGGCGCTTCAGAGTAGCACCCGTGGAAAGACGGATAATGGCCTATGGCAGGCTTTGCTCAGCGTGGCCTGTTGCAAGCGGCGTGTTAGTTCAAGACGGAGTGGCATACGCGGCGGCAGGCATCATCGACTACGATGGCACTTACGTTTACGCGCTGGATGCCGAGACAGGAAAACCGAAATGGGCCAACACCACATCAGGACACTTGGACAAGCTATTGAGAAAGGGGGTATCCGCCCAGGGAATTCTCACGCTTGCAGGCAATCGTCTTTGGATGCCAGGAGGAAATATCATTTCCCCTGCCTGTTACACGTTGCAGGATGGCGAGTGTCTGTCTCGATCCGTAGGCAATGGATCACCGCGGACTAATCGCGGCGAGGAGATAGGGGTTCTGAGGGAAGAGTACTTGATCTTCGGCGGGCGGCTCCGGTATTCTGGGGTCCATAACTACGTGAATCCTGGCGCGTTCACTATTGCAAAGATCGGCAGTGGCGGAATCGCCAAGGCCGTGCACGTTGGATTTGGGAAGATTCCACCGGCATGGTCACGCACCAGCTTTGTCATGGCCAATGGTCCACGTAGTGTGCCTGTGTGCGTAGAGATCGCTGCAATCGTAGACTATCTGGAGAAAGCCACTCCGGCGAACCTGCGCCAGCAGTTCAGGTATGCAAACACGCTGAAGAAACGTTGGACTGCACGGGAACTTGAGGACGGCGACACTGTTGCATTCGTCATTGCGAAAAACACTGTTCTGACAGCGCTGGAAATGCAGCGGCCCCGTTCACTGTCTTCGAACTGGACGTTGGCTGGACTCGATCCTGAGACGGGTAAGGTCATGTGGAAGCAGCGACTGCCATCCGCGGCACTTCCCGGGGGCATCCTTGTCGACCGTCATGGCCGGATCATAGTCGTACACGAGGATGGGAGCGTCAGATGCTTCAGATGAGAATAGCGAAGGTACTGGTCTTGGTGTTTGCCGGCGCGGTTGTGGGCCAAACTACCGATGTGGACTGGCTTGTTACGTCGGTTCAGGAACCAGTCACTGTTAAAGAGCGCCTTCGTGGTCGGCAGATCATCCTGAGCAATGGGCTGATCAGCCGGACGTTTCGATTGTCGCCAAACGCGGCCACTGTCGGCTACAACAATTTGATGACGGGTGAATCTATTATCCGCGGGGTCAAACCTGAAGCAATAGTTGTGCTTGACGGCCAGAAATACGAGGTCGGCGGGCTTCACGGCCAGGTCGAATACGGATATTTGCTCGATGAGTGGGTGGATTCGATGCGCAGCGATCCCAACGCTTTTGTGTTCAAACATTATGAGGTTGGAAAGACCAAGGAACGTTTTGCCTGGAAGCGAAAGCGCTACTCCACTGATCTGCCCTGGCCGCCGCCGGGAGCATCAGTGACGCTGCACTTCGAGCCGCCGCCAAGTAGGCTTGAAGGAATCGCGCTGTCTGTCCATTATGAGATGTACCGTGGTATCCCGCTCCTATCGAAATGGTTCACAATCCATAATAACAGTGCCAAACCAGTGAGGCTCAATACATTTGTGGGAGAGATACTCGCTGCGGTGGAGTATGAGTCACTGGTGAACGTGCCGGAGCGCTGGGAGTATCCGAACATTCACGTCGAGAGCGATTATGCGTTCCACGGCGATGACCCGAAGACCGCCGACAAGACAACGTACTGGGTTTCCGACCCGCAGTACAGCACGCAGGTGAACTATTTGCGCAAGACACCGGTGATGTTGGAATCCCGCCCACCTATCGGCCCGGATGTGCTGATTAAACGGGGCGCGATTTTTGAATCCTTCCGAACATTCGAGCTTGTCCACGACAGCACCGAGCGGGAGCGTAAAGGCTTGGCAGTGCGGCGAATGTACCGGACTATAGCGCCCTGGGTGACGGAGAACCCGATTATTATGCACGTTCGCCGTGCTGATGCGAAATCGGTTCGTCTTGCCATCGACCAATGTGCCGAGGTCGGATTCGAGATGGTCATCATGACTTTCGGCAGTGGCTTTAACATGGAAAACGTCGCTCCGGGGTATCTGACGCAGATCAAGGAGTTGGCCGATTACGCACACAGCAAGAACATCGAACTCGGAGGGTACTCACTCCTTGCCAGCCGCAGAATAAGCCCCGAACATGACGTAATAAACCCGGAGACCGGTAAGACCGGCGGGGCTGTTTTCGGCAATTCGCCTTGCCTGTGCAGTCGGTGGGGCCAAGATTACTTCGCTAAGCTCAGAAAGTTCATCGAACAGACCGGCATAGACATACTTGAGCACGATGGTTCGTACCCGGGTGATGTGTGTGCCTCAACGAGTCATCCAGGTCACCACGGGCTCGATGATTCGCAATGGAAACAGTGGAAGGAAATAACGGATTTCTACAAGTGGTGCCGGGCGAGGGGTGTGTACCTCAATGTGCCGGATTGGTATTTCCTCAGTGGTTCCACTAAAAGCGCCATGGGCTACCGAGAGGTCAACTGGTCACTGCCGCGGGAAAGGCAGATTATACTTGGTCGGCAAAACATATTTGATGGCACATGGCAAAAGGCCCCAAGTATGGGCTGGATGTTTGTGCCACTGGTGGAATACCACGGCGGTGGGGCTGCGGCGACACTTGAGCCGCTCAGCGAGCATCTCGACGCCTATGGGGCGCACTTGGCGCAGAATTTCGGCTCAGGCGTCCAGGCGTGCTACCGGGGTCCACGCCTTTATGACAGTGAAAAGACAAAAGCACTCGTCAAAAAGTGGGTGGACTTCTACAAGAAATATCGAGGCGTACTCGACTCGGATATTATTCACGTTCGCCGGCCAGATGGACGCGACCTTGATTGCATCCTGCACGTCAATCCGCAGCTAACGCAAAAGGGCCTGGCGATGATTTATAATCCGCTTGACCACAGGGTCAACAAGGAACTGAAGTTGCCGCTGTACTATACCGGTCTGGCCAAAACCGCACGCATTCGCGAGCAGAATGGCAAGGCCAAGAAGTTCAAGCTCGATCGTCACTACAACGTCAAAGTCCCAATTAGTATCGCCGCGAAGAGTGTCACGTGGCTTGTCGTGGAATAGCGACGCTCAGATTATGAAATATCGCAATAGATATGCCTAACCTGCAATTTTGCAGAACTCATCAATAGTATTCCCAGGAGGCAATATGATGAACCTAAATGCGAGACCGAAGCTCTTACTGATCACAGCCAGCGTTCTCTTGCTGGTCACCAGCGCGAAAGCTCCAGCGTCAGACGTACGAGCCGTTGAAGCAGAATTATTGGAAAGAGCAAGGAGAAATATTGAGCGACGCCGCAAGGGCGATGTTCTTGTTCGATTTCAAACCCCACAAGGCGAGCCAATCAAGAATACTCAGGTGGATATCGAACAGGCCAGCCATGGCTTCTTGTTCGGCTGTATTATCTTCGACCTCGTGTGGACGCGAGAGCCGTATAAGCCGGAGCTATACAAACAGCGATTCAAAGAACTGTTCAATTTTGCCGTACTGCCTTTCTATTGGAAACGTTATGAGCCTCGCCAGGGAGAGACGATGCGTGAAAAGACCCTTGAGGTCGTCCGATGGTGCCGGGCAAACGGGATTACCGCCAAGGGACATCCACTTGTTTGGACGAATCGGTCCGGCGTGCCAAGCTGGCTGCAAGGATATTCTGCGGAAAAAACGCAAGAGTTGCTGCTGGGCCGTGTGAAGCGAGAGGTCGGTGGATTTGCCGGTCAGATTGATATCTGGGATGTCGTAAATGAGGCGGTAAACACTCGCACCTGGACTCATCTGGGCGTAGCGGACTATATCAAAGAGCCTGTAGACAAGATTGCAGATTATGTGGAGAAAGCCTTCAAAGCTGCCCGTGAGGCGAACCCGAAGGCGGATCTGATTCTGAATGAATATAACACAATCGCCAGGCCAGAGGTTCGCGACCGTTTCTTCCAATTGGTGCAGGAGCTGAAACGAAGAGGGACGCCGATTTCAGGTCTTGGGATTCAGGCGCACGAACCAAGGGAGCACTGGTATCCGCCCAAGGAAGTCTGGGCGACGTTTGATCGCCTGGCGAGCCTGGGATATCCCCTGCACATAACGGAATTCATTCCGCAGTCAGGCGGTAAGAACATTACGGGCGGCTGGAGAGAAGGCAAATGGACTCAAGAAACGCAGGCGGAATTTGCAGAGCAGTTCTTCAGGCTCAGTTTCGGTCATCCGGCGGTCGTCTCAATCAACTGGTGGGGCCTTAGCGACCGTAGAATATGGCTACCGGGCGGCGGATTACTTACAAAGGAATATGAGCCCAAAATCGTGTACAATCGGCTCCAGAAGCTGGTGCATAAGGAATGGAAAACGAGGATAGAGACGAAGACAGATGAAAAAGGGACCGTGGTGTTCCGCGGGTTCTACGGCAAGTATGTCATTACACTAAAGACCGAAGATGGCAAGCCGAGGTCTTTTGATGAGGTGTTGCGAAAGGGCCAGCAAAACAGGTGGGTGTTCACTGTAGAGCAATAGCGGTACCCAGCCATAGAAGCAGCACCTTGTGTCTTAGCTTTGTGAACGATGAGATTTGGATCGGAGATATTGGCTGAAATGAATAGCGCCTGCCTGCCAATACAATTACTTCAGAAACTCATTATGGAGCGCTGAATGTGAAGAATCTAAAGAGCTGGATACTTGTGGTATTGGTGCTTCTCGTTTTGGCACCAACGCAAGTCTTATGCACGGAGTCGTCTCAGCCGCCAAGCAACCGGAGGTTGCCTTCGGACAGTGCAGCCGTGAAGAAAGTCCTTGGCGAAGGTGATGCCGGTAGAAATCTGCTTACGCCAAATGCGTGGAAGCCTTGGCATGAGGGCTTTGGAAGGCAGGGCGAAGTCTTCGTGTGCGACAATGGTAGTGACGCCCAGGTGCAGCGAGGCGTCTCACAGACGGTTATATTGAACCAAAAGAGGCCGGAACCGATTGTTGCCGTAGCTTGGAGCAAGGCCGAGGGGGTAGGTGGCAGCCGTAATAGCGACTATTCACTTTACCTCGACCTTTTGTATTCTGATGGGACTCCGCTGTGGGGGCAGGTTGACCCTTTCAACGTCGGTACTCATGATTGGCAGAAGGCTAAAGTAATTGTCTTTCCGGACGAGCCCATAAAATCCGTGTCTTTCCACATGCTCTTGCGACGTCACTCTGGCAAGGCTTGGTTCCGCGCTCCCGAGCTGCGTGTACTAAAGCCTCCCAAAGGCGCACATTTGTTTGATGGCATACCCATATCGGTGATGGGCGGATTGAAAGAAGGGTTCCAGGTCCGCGATGTGAAAGCCGGCACGGATTTTGTCCGCATCGAGCGTCGCGCTCTGGACTTGGAACTAAAATGCGATAAGCGGCAGACTGGTCATGCTACATTCTTTGATGTCACCCTTTCCGATACAAGCGGTAAAGATCGAGCCGTCACCCTTATCTATGCCATCCCAATATCTTCGGGCAGATGTCGCTGGCTGCGCGACCCGCGGCACAGCGTAGTGGTCCGGGCGAACCAGGAGTACGTCAATGCTACGCGCTTTGCCGTAGGGTCGAATGGTCGGCTCTCTCGCTATCCGTTCGGTGCCGTCACTGCCAGCGATCAGGGAATTGCCCTGGGCATTGACATGGCTTGGCCAGCCTTCTTTCGCGTCGGATTCAATAGCGCAACGCAAGAGTTATTCCTTGCGTATGATATTGGTCTGGCACCGGTGAAACTTGCTGCTCGCGTGCGTTTCTGTAAATTCACTTTTGATCCGAAATGGGACTTCCGTGCCGCTCTTGCCCGATACTATGAGTTGTTCCCAGATTATTTCCGCTGCCGCAGCCCTCAGCAGGGGCTTTGGATGCCTTTTGCCAAGATAAGCGCTGTCAAGGACTGGCAGGACTTTGGGTTCAAATTCAAGGAGGGAACTAATGAAACTAAGTGGGACGACGAACACCAGATAATTACGTTCCGTTATACCGAGCCGATGACCTGGTGGATGCGCATGCCCAAAGAAATGTCTCGCACGCTTCCAGCCGCCTTAGCTGAGGCTCGACGCCTTGCTAAAGAAAAAGGTGACCTGCGTGCCCGGGCACTGTTGACGAGTGGCTATCACGATGAGACCGGCAAATTTGCCGCCCGCTTGCTTAATACGCCGTGGTGTGATGGGGCCGTTTGGAGCATCAACTCGATGCCGACCGTGCAGGGTGAGATTACCGAGTTTAAGAACAAATGGAACCCAACACTTCGCCAGAAGCTCTACGGCCCCCGGCGCAGCGCCGATCTGGATGGCGAGTATATCGACTCGAGCGAAGGCTACGTAACGGACGAACTCGACTTTCGGCGCGACCACTTTGCCGCTGCTGAAGCGCCTCTGACCTTCTCGCCGAATACCCACAAAGTCGCCATTTTTCGCGGCCTAATAGCGTTTGAGTACATCCGCGCAATTGCTGGCGATATACGCGCGATGGACAAATTAATGATGGCTAATGCCACCCCAAGCCGCTTGTGCTGGCTGGCCCCACTGTTAGATGTCATGGGTACCGAGACCAATTGGAATCCGGGCGGAACCTGGCGTCCGATGTCCGACAGCGACCTGCTCTATCGTCGTGCCTTATGTAAAGCAAAACCATACTGCTTTCTCATGAACACGCGCTTCGAAGAGTTTTCGCATGAGCTTGTCGAAAGATATATGAAGCGATGCCTTGCTTACGGCATGTTTCCAGGTTTCTTCAGCCATAACGCTTCCCAGGGCCATTATTTCACTCGGCCCAAGCTCTACGAACGAGATCGAGACCTCTTTAAAAAGTACGTCCCGCTGTGCAAGTTGGTCGCCGAGGCCGGCTGGGAGCCGATCACCAAAGCCCATTCCAGCGATAGGCATGTCCACATCGAACGGTTCGGCAATAGGTTCTTCACCCTGCTGAATGACAGTACCGAACGCCGCACCGTGACCGTCACGCTGGAGCAGAAGACCGCGAGGACAGCCCACGAATTGGTGCATGACCGGACTATCAATTGGCACGATGGACAAACTGACCTTACGCTCGACGGCGAGGACGTGGCGGTAGTTGAGATGAATTGAACGTACAGGTGCCCAGGTTGTGGATTATCTTTGCCGTGCCTGCAGCATCCATTCGATTGCGGTACTAAGAGCGTCCGAGGAGGTGGCATCAAATATAGCCACATTGTTCTCGGCCCCAGCCTTTTCGTAGAAGGCTCGGATAGACTCTCCACTTCCTTGCCCTGACAACAGAAGTCTCCCAGGCACGCCCAAGGCAATTATGCCCGGCAAGTCCCCGTACTTAGCGCCGCCAGAAAGGAAATCAACATCGCGAATATCCAATATCTTGCCGAATCGAAATCCCTCAGTATCGATCACTGCGGAGTCGACTTGCTCACGCGCTTGGGCTCTGGCCGCGGCTGCCCAATGGCCGGCTCCACTGAGTCCAACCAGCATTAGGGTTTTCGTCTTAGGCTCCCGCTGCTTCACATATTTGATGGCAGACAAGATATCGTGAACTCGGTGTGCGAACAGCGTGTGGTTGTATCCAAAGGTATATCCGGCAAATTCACGCTCGTTCTTCACTCGGCGTGTCTGCGTGATGGGCTCACCGTCGGCAAGGAACTCACCTTGGAACAGAAGGTCTATTCCAACCACTTCGATACCAGCTTCGATGAGGGCCTGGATTTCAGGTTTTACTCGGCCTTCTTGGTCATAGAGTCCACACTTGCCTTGTGAGTCCATCCAAATGACCGTTCGGCCCTGCCATGCTCTTGGTCGCAGGAAAACTGTTGGTACTTCCTCCTCGTAAGTATGATTCCGCAGTAAGCCAAGCATTTCTATGTGACTATTGACTTGCGTCTTCTTGATATCGTGAAATGTCACTTCACCCGCCTCACGCAGATTGCGGCCGATGATTACATCGATGGCACCACCGACGATCTTGCGATAAGCATCCAACGACTTGCGTGCTTTCTCCAACTGCTGTTCGCTGTCTTCGGCTATCCATCGCAACAGCCGCCGTTCGAAATCTGGGCCCCCCTTTGGGCTGCGATGTTGTTCATCCCAGACCGACATTTCCTCTTTGGTAACACGCTCATAATCTTCTTCGACAATAGGTTCCTTCCAACCCAGTTTGAGGTGTTTGTTGAACCACTGATACATGGCAGCTCGGCTGACGTAGTTGTAGTTGTGGCCAAAATGAATCAGCGGTCTGAGCATGACGTTGCCCGGCGAACCC
>DAOWID010000046.1 GCA_030641115.1 Planctomycetota bacterium
GTGATTATTCAGCTTATGTCACGACTGAGTGATTTTATTCGCTGGCCGGATTCTTCGGCTTCGCCTCAGAATAACAATAAAAGCCAATTGGTTTGCCTTACATATTTTTGTAAAACGGCTTGGGCTTTTTCTTTTTGACTTTCCCGCCGGTCTTGCTCGTCGCGGCAACCAAACCCTTCGACTCCTGATCTTCTTTCTTGCGGATGTGTTTTCTTATAACGTACTGCTCAATAACACCTGCGAATGTACTTGTCATAATATACAGATTGACTCCCGAGGCAAGCTTATATAGCATAAGCGGGAACATAAGCGGGAACATAATCCTCATCATTTTTTGCTGCTGAGCCATCTGCGGACTCGAACCTGTTGCCTGCGACGGCATCAGCTTCTGCTGAAGATAGAAAGCCAGGCCCATCAAAATCGGCAGCAAGTTGAATGATTCAATCTTCCAGCCCAACAACGGCACCGTCAAAGTTGAAAACCGAACCAGGGCGTCAGGCATTGAAAGGTCGGTGATCCAAAATGGCAGGAAAGCCGCGCCCCGCAAATCAATGCTGGCATTTACCGCGCTCCACAAAGCAATCCAAATCGGCATCTGCACCATCATCGGAAGCATCCCCATAATCGGCGAGGCACCCTGCTCCCGATAAAGAGCCATTAGCTGTTTGTTCATTTCAACCTTGTTGTTGGCATATTTCTTCTTAATCTCCTCAGTCCTTGGTGCAAGCTTGCTCATCTTGCTCATCGAAACCTGGCTCTTCTTGGTGACCGGATGCATAACAACTCGCATCATGAACACCAATATGATAATGACTACCCCGTAATTGCCTATGAAGCCGTACATCCCTTTCATTAGTGCCAGTATCCCGAATGCCAGAGGGCGTATAATGCCCGCTGGACAACAGCATGCCATGAAATCTATCACCTGGACAAACCCAAGTTTCTTGTACAGCTCATTCTTACGGAAAAGGGCTCTATCCTTGGGCCCAAGATAAAGCTGGAAGCGGTACGTCTTTGAGGCATTGGGCTGGCCTTTCGCGCCTAATGTGACCGGCTTAATGCTCAAATCCAATCCAAGTGTTTCATCACCGCTATTGCCTCGCTCATCACCATCAGGATTGTAGAACCAGGCCATTTTGTCCTCTACCCACTCACAGTAGTCTTTGCCCTCATCCGGCACAGGCCGTAGTATCGCAGCGAAATATTTGTTCGTCGCACCCGCCCATAAAAAGTGAGTCTTCTCGCGATCAGGCAGATTCTGACCTATCCGTAGGTTTTCTTTAGCATCCCCGATTTGCTCCTCCACGCCTGTCCGTTGCGCCTCTTCATATTTGAGTGTAGCATCCTTCAAACCCACCTTTCTACTGAAAAACGAGCTTTGAATGCCCTTTCGGGATGCAACTATCTCGTCCTTGTCTGTATTGTCTGTTATGAAGCCCCCAACAACTTTTCTCATATCGCTCCTGAAGGCCTCTCTATCGAGCCCAACCGGACCGCGCAAATTGAAACGCACCTCTTGCTCAACGCCGCTAAGATTTTCAAGAGTTACTTGATATTCCAGAAGATAGCTATTGACAGTGACCGTGTAGCTCTTACTTACTCTTAGAATCGGCTCATCAGCCGCATCTTCGATGACCACCTCGAAGGAGGCCGTTTCCGCAGCGGTCTCAACGTCGAGGCTCTTCCAACTCAGTCTATCCAGCGCAAACTGTCGGTCCTGCTTAACAAACACAAGCTCCTTGTTTGCCATCGGCAGTATCTCAGGGTCATCGCCGTAGCGCACCGGTGAAAGAAGGACCAAGGGTTGGGGATCTTTATGGTCGCGGTCATCAAATCCGCTCGGCCGCCCATTATGCAGTCCGTTGCTGAAAGTCGCCTTCCTGATAGCCGCACCCTTTGAACTCAACTCCAGTTGCAACTTGAACCCAGTCTCGTGGTCTTCGGCCTTAGGATCCTTCGCACCAAGCACTACCGTCTTCGCCGGGCCGCCAATGGCGTTGAAATCAGCATAATTTGCTGCTTCCAAGCCTTCGCTTTTCGGAGCAGGCACAGTGGCAGCCTCAGGCTTTTCGTCAGTTGCTGCTTGCTGAAGCAGGATGCACGGAGCTTCTGCCAAAGGCCTGCCAACCACAAAAAGCCCAGACTCGGCAACAAGCAAGCCACAAAACACGACAAAGCCACCGACAATCAAAGTCAAAATAATTCTCATAATTCAAATATCGTCTGTGTATTCAATCTCGCTCTTCGTTACTCAATAATCAATAATAAATAGCAAATAGTCAATTCGTTTACCTTCCGTCCCGCAGGCGCTCGGCGTGGAAGCTGTCCAATTGTTCGATTGCCATTATCTTTTGCACAGTGGTTTCGAAATCGTATTCTACGCGAACAAAGTGCACCTCGTTTTCATTAACGCACACGTAGCTCGCTCGGTTGTCCTTGTCCCTTGGCTGCCCAACGGAGCCTATATTGATAATTGCCTTCTCGCCATCGATAATCGGATAGACATTGCCCAGCTCGTCAGGCAGATAAAAATCCGGCTCATCAAGAAATACGCCGGGCATATGCGTGTGGCCCACAAAGCAGATATGCTTGACCCGTTCGAATAGCAGCTTAACCTTTGCCGGATTCGTGTAAACGTCATCCGGAAAAATGTACTCATTAACCGGCCTTCTGGGCGAGGCGTGAACAAAATCAATGATCGCAGTGCTCGTTCCCAGTTTCGTTTCAAGGATCCTTCGCATCGGCAGCTCACCCAAAAACACCCAGCGCTTGTCCCCGTGCTCTCTCTCCTCTTCCGTCTCCAAGACCTCACGCGTCCAGAAGCTCGCCTGCTCTGCACCATAGTTGAAATTGGTCGGCTCATAAAAAACCGCATAGTCGTGATTGCCGAGAACACACCACTTTGCTTTCTCTATAATCAGATCAAGGCATTCCTTCGGGTTTGGCCCGTAACCGACCACATCGCCCAGACAGTAAATCGTCTTTATACCCCGCTCCTGGATATCAGCCAGAACCGTAGTTAAGGCTTCCAGGTTTGAATGTATATCACTTAAAACCGCAAACATACGCTGCCTTAAACAAATAGAGATTAAGCCTAATCTTACATAAAACTTGATCTAATACCAAAAACATGGCAAAAATGCCAGAACATTTATTGGCTTTTCTTATATAATACCAAACATGACTCTTCTTGAAACTCGTGGGCTGGTTAAAAGGTACTCCGGCCGGATCGTGGTCAATGAAGTATCCATCACGATTGGTCAGCGCAATATTGTTGGGCTTCTGGGCCGGAACGGAGCCGGCAAGACCACCACTTTCAGAATGATTATGGGTATGATTGCCCCTAACGGCGGCTCGGTCGTATTCGAAGGCAGCGATATTACGAAGCTGCCAATGTATAAGCGGGCCCGGTTGGGTATCGGCTACCTTTCACAGGAGCCCAGCATCTTCCAGCGCCTCAGCGTTCGCGACAATCTATACGCCATCCTGGAAACAATGTCCATCGCCACCGCCGAGCGACACCACAAGGCCAATATGCTCATCAAGCGTTTCGGACTGACCGAGGTGGCTAACAGCCAGGGCAGATTCCTATCCGGCGGTGAGCGAAGAAAGCTGGAAATCGCCCGCGCCATGGTAACAGACCCTTCATTGATTCTGTTGGATGAGCCTTTTAGCGGTGTTGACCCTATCACCGTTCAAGATTTACAGCAGGAAATCCGCCAGCTTGTCGCCTCTGGAGTCAGCATCCTCGTTACCGACCACAACGTAGAGAGAACCCTCGAGGTGGTTAATAAGGCGTATATAATCGACCACGGCAAGGTAATAGGAGCCGGATCACCAGCCCAGATCGTCCGCAACAAGACCGTACGAAAGCTCTACCTGGGCAATACCTTCACCGGCAACGAATTTGACGCCAGAGAGGAATAAGATGCGCGTATATGAACCCGCGGTGAACAGCCGTCCTTAGGGCAGATGAATGATCGATATCGAAAAATGCCGAATCACACATTATCCAGACGCTGTTTTGGCCAAGCGTGCCCAGCCGGTTGAAAAGATCGACGACAATATCCGTCAACTCGTCGAGAAGATGACCGACATTATGCTCAAGAATAAAGGCATCGGCCTGGCCGCACCACAGGCAGGCGTGCCGCTCCGGCTCTTTATCATATCGCTTGATGCAACAAGCCAAAACGTAAGGGCCTACATAAACCCAACCGTTACTCCGACGAGCGACGAGTTTGATTCGGTGGAAGAAGGATGCCTATCGGTCCCCGGCATCTACACGAAAATCAGACGGTACAAAAAATGCAAAGTTGCCGCAACCGACCTCAACGGCAACGAGTTTACTGAAGAGGCTGATGGTCTTTACGCAAGATGTCTCCAGCACGAAAGCGACCACATCGACGGGATTACTATCGCGGACCGCATGCCCTCAACAGCCAAAATTGCACATCGAAAACAACTCAAAAGACTGACAGAAAACTACGAGAAAAACAAAGAATCTAAGAATTGAAGCTAAAGTAACTCATGACCGTTCACAGGACAAATGTCCCATTTTGTGTCATTGCGAGGCCTTTTTCAAAGGCCGTGGCAATCTCAATTGCTATATTTTAGATTGCTTCGTCGTAAACTCCTCACAATGACCCCAGAAACGCAACTTATACCCCGTGAACGGTTATCATGAAAGCTCAGATCAGAAGATGAAAATAGTATATCTCGGCAGCGGTGAATTTGGTTTAGAATGCCTAAATGCTTTGGCCGGGTCAGACCACAGCCTCCAATTTGTCGTTACCCAGCCCCCACACCAGGCCGGCAGAGGTAGAAAACCGAGACCCACACCAGTCGCCCACTGGGCAAATACACATTCGCTGCCTTTCATCGAAACAGAAGACGCAAACGCCCATGAGGTCATCGAGAGGATCACCGATTTTGAGCCGGAGTTGATTGTAGTAATTGCCTTCGGCCAGAAAATCGGCAGAGAGCTGACAAATCTGCCCCCGAAACGTGCCATAAATGTCCACGCCTCATTGCTTCCGAAATACCGTGGGGCCGCACCCATAAACTGGGCAATAATCAATGGCGAGAGCCGAACCGGTATCAGCATAATCACGCTGGCTGAAAAAATGGACGCCGGAAAGATCCTCGCACAATCACAAACCGACATTGGCACCGACGAAACAGCCGGTGATTTGCACGACAGACTCGCACAAATGGCTGCTCCACTGCTGCTTGAAACACTAAAGCAAATCGAAGATGGCACAGCGACCTATACCGAGCAGGACCATTCCAAGGCCACCCTCGCACCTAAGCTAAAAAAAACCGATGGGTTTCTGGACTTCAGCGAGCCGGCACATCTGCTGGCCAGAAAGATACGCGGCTTCTGGCCTTGGCCTAGTGCGTCGGCAAACTATATCTCCAAAAAAACCAACAAATCAGCACGAGTAACCTTCGCGATGGCCGATGTTGTAGAGACCTCAGGTCCAGCACGCTTGCCGGCAGGAACGCTCGATGACAATCTAAACATAATCTGCGGCCAAAACGCCCTGGAAATTACAAAAATCAAGCCCGATGGCTCCCGCCTTATGGACTTCAAAGATTTCGTAAATGGCCGCACCACCCAGCCTGGCGATACATTTGTCAAAATAGACAGTTGAAACATGGCTAACCAGAGCCTCAAATCCGCACGCAAAATCGCAATTGAAGTCCTCAACCAGTTCGACCCAAAGCGAAATTACGCAGCCGCAATCCTAAACAGACTGCTGGAGAGAACCACAGAAAGACAACGGGCCACCGACCTTGTTTTTGGCTCAGTGAGAAACCGCACCGCTCTCGATACAGTGATAGCGAAGTTTTCCGGCCAGCCCGTCGAGAGAATCGCCGCGAGACTGCTAAATGTACTCCGAATCGCTACCTTCGAGCTTCTCTACTCGCCTGAAACACCGGAGTATTCCGTTGTCAACGAAGCAGTCGAAAACACCAAGGCTGTCGGTGGCAAAAAGCAGGTGGGATTCGTAAATGCGGTCCTGCGTCAAATCACAAGACACATAGCCAATCGGCAGATCAACCTCGAAGAGGCAAATCTGAGCAACACAATCCCACAGACAGCAATGACCGGCTGCGAATTCGATCTGCCCGCGGCGGACTTGTTGCCTGACTACGAAACCTCGCCAGACGCTTATCTAAGTGCCGCCTTTTCGCTGCCCAAATGGCTTGTAACTGATTGGCTCGGCGAATTCGGCACAGAATTGACCCACCAGATTTGCATCGCATCCAATCGCAGGCCAAGCATCTACCTCAGGACCAACACTCTGAAAACAACCACCCAAGAATTAGCTGAGAAGCTTCATCAGGAAGGTATTAAGTTGGAAATGGTGTCCCATGTCACTCCTGCGCAAGCAGGAGTCCAGAAAAGCGAGCGAGCAGAATACGAGGATACAGTGGATCCCTCTTTTCACAGCAGTGACACTGCGGCCGAATCAATGATAAGAATCAAAAGTCCACAAGCGATAAGCGGGCTGCCGGGCTTTGCACAAGGCCTATTCACCGTTCAGGATATGACAGCCTCACGGGCAGTAAGGATTCTGCGGCCACAGCCAGACTGGACAATACTTGACCTATGCGCCGCACCGGGCGTAAAGACAACGCAGTTAGCTGAAGCCACTGGCGATTCGGCAGTGATTATCGCAACCGATATTGACGCTGAGCGTCTTAAAAAGGTCGAAGAAAATACCGCTCGGCTCGGCATAAATAGTGTCGATATTGTTTCGTATGAAGAGCTTCTCAATTCTAAATTCAAAATTCTAAATTCTAAATTCGATTGTGTTCTGCTGGACGTGCCGTGCTCGAATACCGGCGTGTTGGCCAAACGCATCGAAGTCCGCTATAGAATAAGGCCAAAGGCGATACAACGACTAACCACAACACAAAGCGAACTGCTCGGCACCGCCGCCCGCCTTGGCGGAATAAAGCCAGGGAGCAAAATCTGCTATAGCACCTGCAGCATTCAGAAGGCTGAAAACAGCGAGCTCGTCAGAAATTTCCTGCTCCGGAATCGCACCTTCAAACTTGAATTTGAAGAGCTTACCCTACCGTCAGCCGAGAAGTCTGACCACGATGGCGGGTACGTTGCGATCATCGCGAAAAAATAAAGTCTTCCGGGCAAATCACTTCGGGCCGTTTCTGCCATCACCATCGGCTGAACCGACCTGCTCGAGTCTTGAATCCTCGATAGTCGGGCTGGCTCAAACTTGTAAATCCAATCCACAACCTTTCCACAAAATGAACTTGCGATGTGAAAAACTTGTTGAGAATAACTTTTTTTTGCGCCTAAAGTCAACGCCAACAATAGGCTCTGTTAAATGGAAAAAAAATTCTCTAAAACAGCGTTGATTCGCTTTTCCAGCAGCCGATAATGACACACAACCTGTTTGTATTGCCCCGTTGGGTCTTAAATTTTGAATTTCAAGTTCTTGAAAATGCTAACACGGTGATCACCAATTAGCAGGGGAGACTGCCGATGCAGGGTACAATCACGGATGAGAGTTCCCGCACAGCTGGCCCCCGCCAGCCACAAGCGGGGGCTGGGCCCGAAACAGATGCCATTCAACAAGCCCTCGCCGAAAAGATCGGCCCTCAAAAGTACCGGATATGGTTTAAGAGTTCAACCACGTTCACGCTTACCGGCAAATACCTGAGGATTGGTGTTCCAAACCTGTTCATAGCCGGCTGGATTGAAAATCATTTCTTAAGCCATATCGGCCAGGCAGTCCAGGAGGTCACCGGTACAACCGCAAAGATCACCTTTACTGTTGACCCAGAGCTTTCCGGGCACCAAAGACCAACGCAATCGGATTCAACGGCCCGATCAGCGGCTGAGACCAATAACCGACTCAGAAGCTCAAAGACCCAAACACGGGCCGCTTCAAGCAAGAGACCCCCTTCATCCCCGCCCAAGGCGGGCCTCGGACGGACGAAACTAACCCTGGATACATTTGTCGTCGGACCGTCAAATGAACTGGCCTACAACGCCGCAAGAGCAGTCATCAGAGAGCAACAAAGTCCCTTCAATCCGCTGTTTATCCACGGCGGCTACGGTGTCGGAAAAACACATCTGCTGCGGGGGATGTGCAATGAGCTATCCAAGCACCGACCGGAAACCAACTGGCTGTATCTGTCAGCCGAAGATTTTGCCAACCAGTTCGTATTGGCCCTAAAAACAAAAAAACTTGAGGCCTTTCGCCGCCGAATGCGAAAAACCAGCTTCTTGGCCATCGATGACATCCATTTCTTGGCCAACAAACCTTCAACCCAGGAGGAATTCTTCCACACGTTCAATACAATCAATTTGGCAGGCAAGCAGGTTGTCCTGGTTTCCGATGCACATCCTAAATTGATAGCGCAACTGTCGGAAAAGCTCGTTAACCGCTTCGTCTCCGGAATGGTCGTGAAGATTGAACCGCCGGATTTTCAAACCCGTTGTGAAATCTGCAGACAGTTCTCGGCCCGCCACGGCCGGGCCCGAGGCGCAATGAGAGGGCTGAAATCCGCTGGAGGCGGAATCCCCGAAAGCGTAATAAAATACGTTGCTGAAAACCTCCGCAATAACGTGCGGGAACTGGAAGGAGCTCTGCTGAAACTAATCGCATATTCGGCACTGCAAAACGTGAAAATCACTTTATCTATGGCCCGGACGGTCCTGATTGAACATCTGGAAAGGTGCGACCCGATTGTGCACATCTCAGACATTGAATCAATCGTCGCCACCTACTTTGGCATCGCGCCGGCCAGCATACACTCGGCCAAGAAAGACAGACTAATCGCCTTGGCCCGACATTTCAGCATGTATCTGATCAGAAAACACACCAAGATGTCAGCCTCAGAGATCGGCAGATTTTTGGGCAACAAGAACCACGCAACCGTGCTTATGGCCTGCAAAAAGATCGAGGACCTCGTCAAACGAAATGCAGACCTGCACTGGCAGGGCCCGGCCGGCAACAAAATCTCCAACGCCAGAACGGTGCTTGCACACCTCGAAGAGAACATCGCCGCCAAATAGCATATTGGCGATTCTGGTTCTTTGCCGGGTATACCCCTGTAGAGTCAGCGGATGGATCATCAACAGTGCCAAGGCCAAATGTGAGAACAACACCGCCTACGAAGAAATTGAACAACAAAGGCTGTCGGATACGAAAAACTCGATCGGTTGTCATCCTGAACGAAGTGAAGGATCTGGCCTTGGAATAATTGAGACTCTTCGGCTTCGCCTCAGACCTCGTCCTGAGCTTGCCCCTAAGGGGCTTGCCGAAGGAATGACAGAGGGGTGCTCGATATTTGCCTGTCATTGCGAGGCCTTTGAAAAAGGCTGTGGCAATCTCTTACTTGCGGACAGGCGAGATTGCCTCGCTAACGCTCCCAATGACAACGCCTCGATGCTCGATTTAGCCAATTAACCGTTTGCTTGTGCGTTCTTCGCTTCTCGTTTCTTAGCTCCGACAATTTCCATTTTGCATTTGGGTATCGCAGCCAGGAATTTCGCACCGTACGATTTGTTGACTACCCGAGAGTCCAAGATAACTACGATGCCCGTGTCCGTCTTGCTGCGAATCAGTCGCCCGAAGCCCTGCTTGAACTTGATAATCGCCAACGGCAATTGATAGTCATAGAAAGGATTACCGCCTTTCTCGGTTATCTGCTCCAAACGACCCGCCAGCAACGGCTTATCGGGAACCGCGAACGGCAAACGAACAATAATAACATTGGCAAGGTCGGCGCCAGGCACATCTACTCCCTGCCAGAAACTGTCCGTCCCAAACAAACACGACCTGCTGGTAGTCTTGAAACGCTCCAAGAGAGCTGTCCTGTCGATACCTGCACCCTGTTGATGCAGGACAATATCATTCTCTGCCATCCAGTCTGAAAGCCTCCCGACAATCTCCTCAAGCATCGCGTAGCTGGTAAAGAGCACAAATGCACGCCCAGCAGTCTTCAGTACGTATTTTTTCACCGCCTCAACTGCAGCTTCAATAAAGGCCGGTTTATTCGGATCCGGCAGCTCTCTTTCAATATAGAGCGTAACCTGTTTCAGATAATCAAACGGTGAGCCAAGTTTAACCGCACCAAAATCATCCAGCCCAATCCGACGGGTCAAGAACTCAAAACCCAGTTTCGCATCACGTCGTGCCTCTTGCATATTGCGTGCTCCCGCTCCGCGGGACGAAGATGGGCCGCTGCTCAGCGTAGCGCTCGTCAGTATCACCGATTCATATTCATCGAACAGACATCTTTTCACATCCGGCCCGACATTGATCGGCGCACCTATCAAACGAACGCCCATTTTCCTACGGCCAGCCACCTCAACCCAATACACACAATCCGACTTCTTCTGCATCATGAAGCAATCCAAATCCTGCACCAGTAGTGTGCACCGGTCCATGAAACGCATTACTTCGAATTTTTCGTCAACGTCTTTTGTCTGCTTAGCCAGCTTGGCTAATTCCAATCGCAAACCCTTCAAAGGGCCGGAGATCCTGTCATCAACGAAGTTTTTGTAGCACCTGCCGTTGGTCTCGTCCTTTGTCTGCTCGAACCAATCCCGAATCTGCCCAAAGAAAACCCTCGCTGCTTTAGCTATTTCGCCAACGACATCAATCGCTTTGTTCGCATTGACATACGCCAGCAGCCCTCTATGAGTCCTCGGATTATATAGACCGTCAAGCAGAAATTTGATTCGGTGATTACTGATCCTTATTCCGAAATGCTCTTCCGCCACATGCTCGATATTGTGTGCCTCGTCGGCTATAACATAGCGATAATTCGGCAGAACCGATGCTTTCTGCTCTTTGAGCACAAGGTCGCTAAACATCAAAGCATGGTTGGCCACGATAATATCGGCGTTCTCGAGGCGTCGCCTCGCTCGCCGGTAAAAGCAGTCGCGAAAATGTGGGCACTTCCTGCCCCGACAGTTACCGTGTTCACTATTGACCGCACCCCACACCGAGGCCTCCGGCACAAACGGAATGTCACTCAATGAGCCATCTTCCGTTTGGCTGGCCCACTCACTTATCCGCTCTATAGCGGAAAACCGTGAACCAGACTCGTCAAATAGCCTTCTCTGCCCTCGCAGTGCAAATTCAAGCCGGCGTTTGCACAGATAATTACCTCTTCCCTTCGCCAAAACCGCCGTGAATCCCGTCTCGGATGTTCTCTTCTGTGCATTGTTCTGCGCTTGCGGACTTTCTAACGTGGTGAAACGACCTGACATACAATCGGACAAAAACGGAATGTCCTTATTTATTAGCTGCTCTTGCAGTGTAATGGTATAAGTGCTTATCAGCACCTTGCCCCCGCTTGTAGCCGGCTCCCCCTTGCCGCTGGTGGTGGCTGGCGGCTTGCCCGCCCCACCTCCATTCGCGTTACCACACCTGTGCCCGTCGCCAACCGATGTGTGCGGGCACATGCGAGCACGCTGGACCAGCGCTATAGCTGGGACAAGATACGCAAAGCTCTTACCGACACCTGTGCCGGCTTCGACAACCAAATGCCGACCGCGCACAAGTGCCTTATGAACCGCATCGGCCATTTGAATCTGCTCAGGCCGCTCCTCAAACCCGGCAAGAGACCTCGAAATAGGCCCGCCCGCAGCGAAAACCATTCCACTGAGCTCGCCGAAGTCCCCTTCTATGTTTGAACCTGCTATATTTGGCATTTTCCTGCGGCAACTGAGCCTAACCTGCATATTTCATGCTTGATACATCTATCTATCAAACAGTTACTGTTTGAAAAGGAAAAATCAAACAACAATTTTTCCCCGCCGTGGCGGGTATGCCTAATCTCAATTTTGCAAAACTCTTCATACAGTACAAGCAGTCAGCCCTGTACGCAAGAATGACCCCCCAGGAAATCGTCAAATATTGGCGTGGTTCAATCCTGGGTGGCAGCCTCAAGCGCAGCTTGGGGATGGCAAAGCTCCAAAAGCGGCGTAACCATCCCCAAATCCTTCGGATTTGAGGCTGCCACCCACTATGGAGCCACAAATCAATCCGCCGCGGCGGACCCAGAATCTGAGCTATTTGAACCATGCCGAAAAATTCAATTATGACAAAGTACTGGAGACAGTCATAGAACTTCACGAATGACTGGTTTCGGACCATAAGATTCGCACAAATATAGCCAAGTCCGGTGGAGGCGCCAAGCCTATAAATAGGTATCACTTGTCAAATTCTACTACTGCGCGGTTACTTCTTGGCTCGTTCTAAAGCCTTCTCGAGCGTACCATAGCCTTGGCGCCATTCCTCAAGCCGAGTGATGTTCTTCTTCTTGGCGACTTTCGTGAAGTGGTCGAAAGCCTCCTGGATAGAATCCGGCATGGGCCAATCGGCACCAGTGCCCGTGGCCTGTTTGCGCATTTCATCCCAGCGCATCATAAACGTGTACATTATCGGAAGCTGCGCGACCTGAACGCGAAAATGGATATCTGGATTGTCACTCACAGCTCCTTCCGCAGCTTTCAGATGACCCCAGCCTTTGCTGAGCGTCTCGAA